>NZ_JAJLOZ010000013.1:0-63095 GCF_025548615.1 Arthrobacter sp. A2-55
CACGGCCGCCTCGTCCAACCAGACGAAGTCGCCGGCGCCGTCGCCTACCTCGCCAGCCCCCTCTCCGGCTCCACCACCGGCACCTCCATCGCCGTCGACGGCGGCATGCAAGCCCTCCGCCTCCGCCCCGCCGGCGAATAACCCTCCCTCAGAATTGGGTCACTTTCGCCCGACGCACGTGCAGTAACTGCGGGAGCGTCACGCAAAACACCCCCATTCGTGCAGGAGCGTCACGCAAAAACCACCATTCGTGCGGGAGCGTCGCAAATAACACCCCCGTTCGTGCGGGAGCGTCGGGCAAAACACCCCCATTCGTGCGGGAGGGTCTGAAAACGTGTTGCGGCGGGTGCCTGGAATGCGGGCCATGCCGAGGCGACTGAACTACCAGCCCCGACAAATGCCGGTGCTGGCCCACGCTACCCGGCCTGGGCCAGCACCAGCGGAAGCACCTGGTCCACGCCGGCCTGGCGCAATGCGCGCCCGGCCACGGTCAGCGTCCAGCGGCTGTCGACGAGGTCGTCAATGAGCAGGACCGGCCCGCGGCCGTAAGAGGAAACGGCAGCAGCCAGCTCGGGGCCCACGACGATCCTGTCCCAGACTCCGGCCAGCCGGTAGGCGCTGTTGCCGCCGCGCTGGCCGCTGGGCCCGCCAAAATCGAGCGACAGCTCGCCGAGGTACGGCAGCTGCCCAATGCCGCACATGGCCTGGGCCAGCGAGCGCACCAGCTCCGGCTTGGTCCGGGAGGGCATCGAGACGACGGCCACGGGCCTCCCCTGCCCGGCCCAGCGCGCCTGCCCCCAATCCCGCAGCACCGCCACGACGGCCTGAACCATGGCAGGGTCAACGGGGCCATCCACGGCTCCTGCCGCAAAGATGCTGCGCAGGGCGTTGCCCCAGCCCAGGTCCGTCAACCTGGCCAGCACGCGCCCGGGCGCCACCTGTTCTTCCGCCTTGATCTTGCCCTTTACCGGAACTCCGAGCCTGTCCATGCCGGTGGGCCACAGGGTGCGAGGGTCGATGGGCAGGCCGGCGTGGCTGAGTGATTCGCTGGCAGCCGCCACGGCGCCCGTGCCAATGTCCGTGGGAAACCAACGCCCGGCGCATGAGTCGCAGCGCCCGCACGGCGCCGCCGTTGAATCATCCAGCGCCACGGCCAGATACTCCATGCGGCACCCGGCCATCCGTTCGTACTCGATCATGGACTGCTGCTCGTCCACCCTGGCCTGCGCAATGCGCTCGTAGCGCTGCGAGTCATATGTCCACGGCACTCCCGTGGACTCCCAGCCGCCGGACACGCGCCGCACTGCACCATCCACTGCCAGGACCTTCAGCAGCAGTTCCAGGGGTGTGCGCCGCAGGTCAACCCGTGCCTCAAGCGCCGGTGTGGACATGGGCTTGCCTGCCTGCCCCAGCGTCTCCAGGACCGCCGACGCCTTCTCCGCTGAAGGCATCGACGCCGTGGCAAAGTACTGCCAAATGTCCGCATCCTCGCTGCCGGGCAGCAGCAGCACGTCGGCGTTGGCGCTGCCACGGCCGGCACGCCCCACCTGCTGGTAGTACGCCACGGGCGACGACGGCGCCCCCAGGTGGATGACAAAGCCCAGGTCCGGCTTGTCGAACCCCATGCCGAGGGCGCTGGTGGCCACGAGTGCCTTGACCTGGTTGTTTTTCAGGGCCTCCTCAAGGGACTCCCGTTCCATAGTGTCCGTGCGGCCCGTGTAGGCCTTGACCACATGCCCGGCCTCGGCGAGCAACCGGGCGGTGTCTTCCGCGGCGGAAACTGTCAAGGTGTAAATGATGCCGCTTCCGGGAAGGTCCGCCAGATGGGTGAGCAGCCAGCCCAGCCGGTCGCGGGAGTCGGCGAGCCTCAACACCCCCAGGCGCAGCGACTTGCGCGCCAGCGGGCCGCGGATGGTAAATACACCGGCACCCAGCTGCTCCTCAATGTCAGCCACCACCCGCGAATTGGCCGTGGCCGTTGTAGCCAGCACGGGCACCGACGGCGGCAATTGGGCGATCAAGTCCGCAATGCGCCGGTAGTCCGGGCGGAAGTCGTGCCCCCAGTCGGAAATGCAGTGGGCCTCGTCAATGACCAGCAGGCCGGTCCGCCGGATCAGCGTGGGCAGCTGATTTTCGCGGAAGGACGGGTTGGTCAGCCGCTCGGGGGACACGAGCAGCACGTCCACTTCGTCGGCTGCCAGCGCACGCGAGACCAGGTCCCATTCGGTGGCATTGGCGGAGTTGATGGCCATGGCCCGCACGCCGGCGCGTTCGGCGGCGGCGACCTGGTCCCGCATCAATGCCAGCAGCGGCGAGACAATCAGTGTGGGTCCGGCACCGCGGGCACGCAGCAACAGGGAGGAAACAAAGTAGACGGCCGATTTCCCCCAGCCGGTGCGCTGGACCACCAAAGCCCGGCGGCCGCCGTCGACCAGCGCCTCTATGGCCTCAAACTGGCCGTCGTGAAAATCGGCATCCGCACGCCCAACGAGCTTGCGCAGCACCACCAGCGCCTGGGCGCGCGTGGACCCGGCGTCCGCAACGGCACCACTTGCAGCGGCGCCGTCAAAGGTGGCGCCCTCAAAAGCAGTGCCGTCAAAAGTGGTGGACGGCTGGCCCGGGAACTGGTCTGGTGTCATGCACCCCAGTATTCCAGTGGGAACTGACAGACACCCCGCCACAAGGGCTCTGGGCAGCAATCTGTGGACAAGGGCACGCCTGTGGATAAACCCGCACGTATGCCCTGCGCTGTCGCACGGCGCCCGGTAGCATGGGGACGTGACTACTGCAGAGAATAACCCCGTTGACCTGTCCGCGTCGTTCAAGGCCTATGACGTGCGCGGCATTGTGGGCGAGACCATCACGGCCGCGTCCGTCCGGGCCGTGGGCGCCGCGTTTGTCGATGTGCTCGGGCTGAAGGGCGAAACAGTGCTGGTGGGCGGGGACATGCGCCCGTCCTCGCTCGGATTCTCCCAGGCGTTTGCCGAAGGTGCCTCGGGCCGCGGCGCCAAGGTGCAGCTGCTCGGCTTGATTTCCACGGACGAGCTCTACTTTGCCTGTGGCGCGCTCAACGCGGCAGGGGCAGTGTTCACGGCCAGCCACAACCCCGCCACCTACAACGGCATCAAAATGGCCAAGGCCGGGGCTGTACCGGTCTCCTCCGAAACCGGACTGATGGACATCCGGGACCTGGCCCAGCAGTACCTCGCCGACGGCATCCCCGCCGGGGACGCCGGCTCGGTCACGGACATCGACGTGCTGAAGAAGTACGCCGAATACCTGCGCTCCCTCGTGGACCTGAGCGGCTCACGCGCGCTGAAGATTGTGGTGGACGCCGGCAATGGCATGGCCGGCATGACCACCCCCGCCGTCCTGGGGGACACGCTCCTGCCGGGCCTTCCCTTTGAGATTGTGCCCCTCTACTTTGAGCTGGACGGCACGTTCCCGAACCACCCGGCCAACCCGCTGGAGCCGGCCAACCTGCTGGACCTGCAGGCCGCCGTCGTCAAGCACGGCGCTGACATCGGCCTGGCGTTCGACGGCGACGCGGACCGCTGCTTTGTCATCGACGAGCTCGGCGCGCCGGTTTCGCCGTCGGCCGTCACGGCCCTGGTGGCCCGCCGGGAGATTGCCCGGGCCAAGGGCCTGGGCGAGGAACGCCCCGCAGTCATCCACAACCTCATCACCTCCCGCGCCGTACCGGAACTGATCAACCACGACGGCGGCCGGGCCGTGCGGACCCGCGTGGGGCACTCCTTCATCAAGGCCGTCATGGCCGCCGAAGGTGCCGTGTTTGGCGGCGAACACTCCGCCCACTACTACTTCCGCGACTTCTTCAACGCCGACACCGGCATGCTGGCCGCCATGCACGTCCTGGCCGCGCTGGGCGAGCAGGACGGGCCGCTGTCCGAGCTGGGCCGCGAGTACGAGCCCTACGTCTCCAGCGGCGAAATCAACTCACAGCTGGCGGACGTGCCCGCCGCCGTCGCCAGGGTCCGTGCCGCCTACACGCGCGACGGCGTCACGGTTGACGAGCTCGACGGCGTCACGTTCACTGCCACGGACGGAAGCTGGTGGTTCAACCTGCGCGCCTCCAACACCGAACCCTTCCTGCGCCTGAACGCCGAGGCCGTGGACGCCACCACCATGGCCGATGTGCGCGACGACGTCCTGGCCCTGGTCCGCCAGTAACACCCGCCCAAGGAGAACCGTGCACGACGCTGCAGAAACAGAAGAAACGCTGGTCCAGGGGGATCTGAACAAACTGATCGGCACGGCCCTGGGCGTGGCCGGCGACCAGCTCGAAGCCCACGGGGCCTTCGTGCCGGTGGGCCTGGTGGTCGACAACGGCGGCAGCATCAGCCTCGTGGCCGTGGCGCCAAATTCCGTGGAGGGGGGAGGCGAGGAAGAACTGGACGCCGACGCGATGATTGCGGACTTGTTTCAGGCCCTGTCCCAGCAAAAGGGCCAGAACCGGGCGGCCGCCGTCGTGTGTGACATCCACCTGCCCGACGACGCAACTGATGCCATCCATGTCATGGCCGAGCACAGCTCCGGCGTGGCCGTTTCGGCGGTGCGCCCCTACCGCCAGACACCGGACGGCTGGGAGTTTGCCGAGCCGTTCCTGGAACCCGGCGACGGGCAAATCTGGGCCTAGCCGGTGCGCATCAGTGCCTTCTCCGACGTCAGCCTCCGCGTGCTCATGCTGCTGTCCACCCAAACGGAGCTGCTGACCACGCGCGAGCTGGCGACACTGGTGGGAACCCCGTACAACCACGTCAGCAAGGCCGTGCTGAAGCTGCGGCAGATGGGCCTGCTGCTTGCGATGCGCGGCCGCAGCGGAGGTGTGCGCATCTCCGCGAAGGGCCTTCAGGCAACCGTGGGCAGCGTGCTGCGGATCCTGGATGACCACACGGATGTTGCAGCCTGTGAAGCCGCATCAGGTGATTGCCCCCTGGCGCACGGATGCGGGCTGCGCGGTGCCCTCAACCAGGCCCGCGAGGCATTTTACGCCTCGCTGGACAACGTGACGATATCCAGCCTGGCCGCCACCCCTCCTGCCGGACCGGTCTTCGTGACATTGCACACACGCCAAAACGGTTGAACCGCGCCATCCCGCGAACTTTTCGACGACTCGTAGAAATGGTGGGATTTATTTAACTTAAATGTCGCATTTCAAATGCTACTTTGGGGTTGTCACCACGACTTCCACCCAAGGAGTACAGATGCTTTCGCAAAAATCACGGCCCCTGATCGAAGCCACCCTTCCCTTGGTCGGGGCCCGGCTGGGCGCCATCACGCCGAACTTCTACCGCCGCATGTTCGCCGCCCGCCCCGAGCTTTTGGATGGCCTGTTCAGCCGTGCCAACCAAAGCAACGGCGAACAGCAGAAGGCCCTGGCGGGATCAATCGCCGGGTTCGCCTCCGCCCTGGTCGCCAATCCGGATCTCATCCCCGAGCAGATGCTCAGCCGAATTGCCCACAAGCACACCTCCCTGGGCATCACGGAGGACCAGTACCCGATCGTCTACAAGTACCTCTTCGAAGCCATCGCCGAAGAGCTCGCGGATGTCATCACCGCCGAGATCGCGGACGCCTGGACCGAAGTTTACTGGCTCATGGCCAACGCGCTCATCAAGATTGAAAAGGGCCTCTACGCCATCCAGGCCAATGACAAACTGTGGATGCCCTGGACAGTGGTGGAAAAGAATCCCGCCGGAACCGATTGCATGACCTTCGTGCTGGAACCGGCTGACGCCACCCCCGTCACCGTGGCCCGCCCCGGCCAATTTGTTTCGGTCAGGGTGGCCCTGCCGGACGGCCTGCTCCAGTGCCGCCAATATTCCCTGTCGGCAGATGTGGAATCCACCACCCGGCGCGTGTTCACCACCAAGCGCGACGACGGCGGCGAGGTCTCCCCCGTGCTGCACCGGGACATACGGGTGGGGGACGTAGTGGAGCTTTCCAACCCCTACGGCGATGTGACCCTGGACGACGGCGACGGCCCGGTGGTGTTTGCAACGGCCGGGATTGGCTGCACCCCCTCGGCGTCGGCCCTGCGCCTCCTTGCCGCGACCGGCTCAGACAGGGACGTCATGGTGCTCCATGCCGAGAAAAACCTCCAGGCATGGGCGCTGCGCGAGCAGATGACCAGCGACGTTGACGCGATAGACGGCGCCCGTCTGCAGCTCTGGCTGGAGGAGCCGGCGGACGGGTTCAACAAGGGCTTCATGACGCTGGAGGGCCTGGACATTCCGGCCGGCGCGTCCATGTATGTGTGCGGCCCGCTGCCGTTCATGAAGGCCATCCGCAGCCAGGCGCTGGAGGCCGGCATCCCGGCCGCGAAGATCCACTACGAGGTGTTTGGCCCGGATCTCTGGCTGGCCGGGGCCAACTAGGCGCACACAAAGGGGCCCTGTCAGCTTCGACCACGGGTGGTCGAAGCTGACAGGGCCCCTTTGACGTTATGCTGCGAAGCGCTGCTTCAGGCCTTCGAGTTCGGCAGCCATTTCGGCCGGGAGCGAGTTGCCGAAGCGTGCGTACCATTCGTCGATGCCGGCCAGTTCAGCGTCCCATTCGCCCGCGTCGACCTTGAGTGCATCCGCCAGGTCCGACAGCGACACGTCCAGGCCGTCCAGGTCCAGCGAGCCCTCGGCCGGGACAAAGCCGATGGGGGTCTCGACGGCGCCGGCCTTGCCCTCAATGCGCTCGATGGCCCATTTGAGCACGCGGCTGTTCTCACCGAAGCCCGGCCAGGCGAAGCCGCCGGAGGAGGTGCGGCGGAACCAGTTGACCAGGAAGATCTTCGGCAGCCGGTCCGGATTGGCGTCTGCCGAGAGTTCGATCCAGTGCTTGAGGTAGTCGCCGGCGTCGTAGCCGATGAACGGCAGCATGGCCATGGGGTCCCGGCGGACCACGCCCACGGCACCGGTGGCGGCGGCCGTGGTTTCCGATGACAGCGTGGAGCCCAGGAAGATGCCGTGCGTCCAGTCACGCGCCTGCGTCACCAGGGGAATGGTGGTTTTGCGGCGGCCGCCGAACAGGATGGCGTTGATTTCCACGCCCTCCGGGGAGAAGTACTCCTGCGAAAGCATGTCCACCTGGGCGATGGGCGTGCAGAACCGGGAGTTGGGGTGTGCAGCCGGACGTCCGGAGCCGGGCGTCCAGCTGCTGCCCTGCCAGTCCGTCAGGTGGGCGGGGACCTGGTCGGTCATGCCCTCCCACCACACACCGCCGTCGTCGGTCAGGGCAACGTTGGTGAAGATGGAATTGCCCTTGGCAATGGCGGCCATGGCATTGGGGTTGGTGGACCAGCCGGTGCCGGGGGCCACGCCAAACAGGCCGGCTTCCGGGTTGACGGCGCGCAGCTCGCCTTCCTTGCCAAAGCGCATCCAGTTGATGTCATCGCCCAGGGTCTCGGCCTTCCAGCCCGGGACGGTGGGATCGAGCAGCGCCAGGTTGGTCTTGCCGCAGGCCGAGGGGAAAGCGGCTGCCACGTGGTAGCTCTTGTTTTCGGGGCTGGTGAGCTTGAGTATGAGCATGTGCTCCGCCAGCCAGCCCTCGTCGCGGGCCATGACGGAGGCAATGCGGAGGGCAAAGCACTTCTTGCCGAGCAGGGCGTTTCCGCCGTAGCCGGAGCCGTAGGAGAAAATGGAGCGTTCCTCGGGGAAGTGGACAATCCACTTCTCATCGCTGCACGGCCAGGCCACGTCCGCCTGGCCGGGCTCCAACGGGGCTCCGACGGAGTGGAGGGCGGGGACAAAGAATGCGTTGGTCTGCTCAATCTTGTGGAGCACATCGGCGCCAATGCGGGCCATGATGCGCATGGAGGCCACCACGTAGGCGGAGTCGGTAATTTCAACACCAAACTTGGGGTCCTCGGCGTCGAGCGGGCCCATGACGAACGGAATGACGTACATGGTCCGGCCGCGCATGCTGCCGGCGAAGCGGTCCTTCAGGATCGCCTTCATTTCCGCCGGATCCATCCAGTTGTTGGTGAAGCCGGCGTCGCGCTCCTTTTCGGAGCAGATGAAGGTGCGGCCCTCAACGCGGGCCACGTCCTTGGGGTCCGAGAACGCGGCGAAGGAATTGGGGAACAGTTCCGGATTGAGCCTGGTCAGGGTTCCCGCGTCCACCAGTTCACCCGTCAGGGCTGCATACTCCGCCGCAGACCCGTCAACCCAGTGGATGTTCTCCGGCTGGGTAAGCCCTGCAATTTCCGCGACCCACGCGGCCAGGCCTGCGTGGGTGGTCATTGCCTGCTCAACAGAATCCTGCACTGGCGCGTGGCCCATCATGTATCCCTTCATTGGGTCAGTCAGTTGGTGTGCTCTAAATGTTATGGCCCGGAACCGCCGGTTTTCGGGCGTTGGATATGGGATGTACAGCGGAGTCGAGGGACAAAAGTGCCTAGAATCAGGGAAAGTTGAACGGACTTGATGGCAAGTTTTGTGATGTAGATCACCTAGACCGGTCTAGTGCTTGGGAACACTGTACGTTCGATTTGTACACACAGGCATTGTAGGGTTAGAGTTATTCACGGCCCGAGGGCCGGAAACAAAAAAGAAACAGAATATGCGTGCGTAGCTCAACGGATAGAGCATCTGACTACGGATCAGAAGGTTGGGGGTTCGAATCCCTTCGCGCGCACTTCGAGAAAAGCGGTCCACTAAGGTGGGCCGCTTTTCGTTGTAATGGCCGCCACCCATTGGCAGCAGCGTAGAGCGGCGCGGACGGCCCCAGCCCTTCAGCCCGGGCGAACAGCGCCCACATGTGCGGCGATGTACCCTGCCACGGCCGAACCGTCCTTGACCATGGTTTCGTGACCGCGGCCGGCCACCTCAACCATGGTGGCGCCCGGGATCATGGCGGTGGCTTCCTCCACCCAGCCGCGCGGGCAGACCCGGTCGCGGCTGCCGCGAACCACCAGCGTGTGGGCCCGGATGCGCGGGAGCGTTTCCGCCATGGGGTGCTCCAGCATGCTGCCCAGTTTTTTGAGGATCCAGCGCGGGCCGGCCTTGGCGTAATTTACCAGCCCGACGCCGATCACGCGGGGGCTTTCGCCGAAGAGGTCCTGCGCCATGCGCCAGAGCTGCCATGGCGCTGTGTGCTCGTGCACGTTGACCGTAGGGGCAATCAGCACCACCTCCGGGAACATTTCGGGGCGTTGCGCCGCCGCCTCGGCCACCACTTGGGCGCCCATGGAGTGACCCACCAGCACGGTCCCGACCAGCCCCTCGACCCTGACAAAGTCAATGACCACCCGGCCCAGCTCCGCCATGGTGAGGGACATTTCCGGCTCCGGCGCATCGCCAAACCCGGGCAGGTCCACCGCCACCACCCGGCCGAACCCCGCAAGTGCCGCGCCCAGGCTGGCAAAGTAGGAGGCGCCCATGCCGATGCCGTGCACCAGCAGGAACGTCCGTTCCGCCGTCCGTTCCGCCGCCCGGCCGGTGTCCGTGGAGACCACCTCGTGCCCGCCGGCAACCACTTTCCGCACTTTCATAGTGCCAGTATGGCTGAGCGCCGCCTCAGGCGACGTCCACGAACTCCTTGATCTTGGCCCGGATGCCGTCAAAGTGGCGGCTCAGCAGCTCCGAGGCGCAGGCGGCGTCCTTGGCAGCCACGGCGTTGTAGATGGCGCGGTGCTGCGAGGCGGTGTCCACCAGGTCGGTGCCGCCAATGCCAATTTCCAGGTGGATCTTGCGGTAGACCTTCCAGAAAACGCTCATCAAGTTCATCAGGAGGTCGTTGCCCAGCGGTTCAAAGAGCAGCCGGTGGAATTCAGCGTCCGCTTCGGCGAAAGTCTCCCCCTGCAGCGCCAGCTCCTCCATCCTGGCGACGGCGGCCTCGATCCGGACCAGCTCGGCGTCGGTCACGCTCCCGATGGATGCCCCGATCAGCCCGGATTCCAGGGCCTGGCGGATGTCCACCAGCTGCAGGGCCTCGAGCCCTTCATGGCGCAGCGACAGCCGGCCGCGGAACGTAAGGCCGTCCGCCAGGGCGTCAAAGCTGCTCGGTGCCACAAACATGCCGAAGCCATGGCGGATTTCAATGACCCCCAGGGCCTGGAGCACCTTGAGGGATTCACGGAGCGTGTTGCGCCCCACGCCCAGCACCTCGGAGAGTTCGCTCTCGGTGGGCATGGGATCCCCCGCATCCAGGTCACGGTCCAGAATAAGTTCCATGATGTCGGCCTGGAGGGCGCGCAGGCGGACCTGGGCACTAAAGCGAGCCTTGGGGACTACGGTGGAAGTGGCCAACGGAACTCCTCTGGATTGATGCTGCGGGGCCGGTTATTCACTTCAATGGTGAACCCCCGCGTGCGTGATTTACAACATAGAATATCGGATGTCCCACCACTTGCATACATAATGGCATTCATGCCGCGCAGGGAGGGCCTGGCACCACCCCTTGAGCCGCCGCCCGGGGCACGCCCCCGGGTACATCACCAGGCGGCCGAAGTGCAGGGTTTTGATGTTGCCAAATCGAGACCGTCGCACCACTTGACCAATCCCTGTGACGACTATTACAGTTTCTATCAAGCATCGGACGTCCTACATCCGATAACCAACAAGCGAAACGGTGAGTCCACAGATGAGCTCCACTCTTCAGCACCTGCCCCTCAACCAGGCATCCCGCCGCACATTCCTCAAGGCCGCCGGCGTCCTTGGGACGGCAACGGCCTTCACGGCCACCCTCGCCGCCTGCGGAGGACCGTCAAAGTCGAAGTCCAGCGCCGCAGCCAACACCGGAACAGTCAACAAGGACCTGACCATCGAGGCCGGCATCTCCTATTCACTGTCCACCGGCTTCGACCCGATGTCCTCCTCAGGCGCCACGCCCCTGGCCGCCAACCTGCACATCTTCGAAGGCCTGGTGGAACTGCACCCGGCAACGCGCGTGCCCTACAACGCCCTGGCCGCCTCCGATCCCAAGAAGATTGACGACAAGACCTACCAGGTCACCATCCGCGACGGCGCAACGTTCCACAACGGCTCCCCCGTCACCACCGACGACGTCGTCTACTCGTTCGAGCGCGTCATGGACCCGGCCAACAAGGCCCTGTTCGCCCAGTTCATCTTCTTCATCGAGTCCGTGAAGAAGGTTGACGCCAAGACCGTCGAGTTCAAGCTCAACACCCCGTTCGCCGGCTTCGGCCCCCGCATCTCGGTGGTCAAGGTGGTTCCGAAGGCCGTCGCCGAGAAGGACCAGAAGGCCTTCGACGCCAAGCCGATCGGCACCGGCCCCTACAAGTTCGTCTCCGCCGCCAAGGACGACAAGATCGTCTTCGAACGTTTCGACGCCTACAACGGCCCGAAGCCGGCACTGGCCAAGGGCATGACCTGGTTCCTGCTTTCCGATGCCAGCGCCCGCGTCACGGCTGCTCAGTCCGGCCGCGTCGAGGCCATCGAGGACGTCCCCTACCTGGACGTTGACGCCCTGAAGGCCAAGCTGGACGTCGAGTCCGTCCAGTCCTTCGGCCTGATGTTCCTCATGTTCAACCTGACCCGCGCGCCGTTCGACAAGAAGGAAGTCCGCCAGGCACTGCACTACGCCCTGGACAAGGAATCCATCATCAAGACGGCACTCCTGGGCAACGGCACGGCGGCGACCTCCTACTTCCAGGAAGGCAGCCCCAATTACCAGAAGGCAGCCACGGTGTACGGCTTCGACGCCGCCAAGGCCAAGTCCCTGCTGGCCTCCGCCGGCGTGACCAACCTGAAGCTGACGCTCACCAGCACCGACACTGCCTGGGTCAAGGACGTGGTCCCGCTTATCAAGAAGAACTGGGACGCCATTGGTGTCGCCACGACGCTGGAGCCGCTGGCTTCCGCCGCCGTCTACGCCCCCGACAAGGTTGGCGGCCTGAACTACGACGTCGTAGCCGCCCCCGGCGACCCGTCCGTCTTCGGCAACGACGCCGACATCCTCCTGAGCTGGTTCTTCCGCGGCAACACCTGGGCCAAGAACCGCTTTGCCTGGAGCGGCACGCCGGAGTACAAGGAAGTCCAGACCAAGCTCAACGCAGCAGTCGGCGCATCCGATGCTGATGCGAAGGCCCTGTACAAGGAAATCATCGACATCATTGCCGACGCCGTTCCGCTGTACCCGATCTTCCACCGCAAGCTGCCCACCGCCTGGGACGGCAAGAAGCTCAAGGGCTTCGCACCGCTGCCCACCACGGGCCTTTCGTTTGTAGGCGTGGGCCGGACCGCGTAGTTCCGCACCCGCATTCCAACAGCAGGGGCCGCGGCCTTCCGGCCGCGGCCCCTGCGCATTTCCACTTTTCTTTACTATGACGCGGCCCGCCGGGACGCAAATAGAACCGGAGCAAGTACATTGGCAAACTTTTTGCGACTGCTGGGACGCCGGCTCGCAGCCCTTCCGTTGATGATCCTGGGTGTCACCCTGCTCGTCTTCGTGGTGCTGCAGTTCGCGCCCGGCGACCGCGCCGTCGCCGCACTGGGCGAGGGCGCTTCACCCGAGGCGCTGGCCCAGTACCGCCAGGCCAACGGCTTCAACGATCCCCTGATCGTCCAGTATGTCCACTACCTGGGCAAGCTCATCACGGGCGACTTCGGTTCGACCCTCCCGCCAGCCAAGCCCATCGTCGATGTCATTGCCAGCGCGTTCCCCGTCACGTTGCAGTTAACGTTTGTTGGCGTGATCATCGCGGTTGTCATTTCACTTGTTTTCGGTGTCCTGGCGGCCCTGTACCGCGACACCTGGGTTGACCAGCTGATCCGCGTCTTCTCCGTCGCCGCCATTGCGACACCCTCCTTCTGGTTGGGCATCCTGTTGATCCAGTGGTTCGCCCTGGGAGACAACTCATGGTTCCCCTCCGGCGGCCTGGCCGACCCTTCCGAGGGCTTCGCCGGCTGGCTCAGCTCCATGGCGCTGCCGGCCCTGGCCCTGGCCGTCCCCGTCTCCGCCTCGCTGATCCGCGTGGTCCGCACCTCCATGGTTGAGGAACTGGACCGAGACTACGTCCGCACCGCGATCGGCAACGGCGTCCCGTACTTCACCGTCGTCTCCCGAAACGTCCTGCGCAACGCCCTTGTCACCCCGGTGACCGTGCTGGGCCTGCGCATCGGCTACCTGCTCGGCGGCGCCGTCGTGATTGAAATGATCTTCTCCCTGCCGGGCATGGGCCAGCAGATCCTCAACGGCATCACCAACTCGGACACCAACCTGGTCCAGGGCGTGGTCCTCGTCATCGCCGTGACGTTCGTGATCGTGAACATCCTGGTCGACCTTCTCTACCTGCTCATCAACCCCCGAATCAGGACGGTCTAAGCCATGCGAAGCAAACTTGCCGAACGGCTCAGCGCGCCCGGCCTGCGTTTCAAGGCCCTGACACTGGGCTCCAAAATGGCCCTCATCTTCCTGCTGTTCATCGTGGTCGTTGCCATCCTGGCCCCCGTGATCGCCCCGCACGACCCCCTGGCCACCGGAGTTCCGGCCCAGGCCCCCAGCGGCACCAACTGGTTCGGCACCGACCGGATCGGCCGCGACGTCTTCTCACGGCTGCTCTACGGTGCCCAGGCGTCGCTGACGATCGGCCTCGGCTCGGTGGCCCTGGCCATCGTCGTCGGTGCCGTGCTCGGCTCCCTGGCCGCGACGTCGTCGAAGGCCGTCAACGAGACCATCATGCGCATCATGGACGTGCTGATGGCGTTCCCGGGCATCGCCCTGGCCGCCGTGCTGCTGACTTCCTTCGGCAACTCGGTCCCCACCATCATCGTGGCCATCGCCATCATTTACACCCCGCAGCTGGCCCGCGTGGTGCGGGCCAACGTCCTGGCCCAGTACGGCGAAGACTATGTGCGTGCCGAACGCGTCATCGGCGCCGGCCGCGCCTACATCATGGTCAAGCACATTGTGCGCAACACCGCTGCCCCCGTGCTGGTCTTTGCCACAGTCATGGTGGCCGACGCCATCATCCTCGAGGCGTCCCTATCCTTCCTGGGCGCAGGCATCCAGGATCCGGAGCCCAGCTGGGGCAACGTGATCTCCTACGGCCGCAACCTGGTCCTGTCCGGCGGCTGGTGGGCCACCACCTTCGCCGGCCTGGTCATCCTGCTCACCGTCCTGGCACTGAACATCTTGGCTGAGGGCCTCACCGACGCAATGGTCAATCCCCGCCTGCGCAAGGCTGCCCCTGTGAAGGACGACGACGGTTCGGCAGCTGCCGCCGTCGAGCTCGCCAAGGCCGATGCCGCCGCCCGCGCCGTCATCGAAAACCCCTTTGCCGCCCTGGACAAGGAGCTTTTGCTGCTCCAGGCCGTGGAACTGCAGCGGAGCGACCGGCTACCCCAGGTGGGCCCGGATGCCCGCGTGGTCCTGGAAGTGAAAGACCTCTCCATCCGCTTCCCGGGCCGCTACGGCGACACTCCCATCGTGGACAAGGTCTCCTTCAGCGTCCGCGAGGGCGAGACCATGGGCCTGGTGGGCGAGTCCGGCTGCGGGAAGTCCATCACCTCCCTGGCCGTCATGGGCCTGTTGCCCAAAACGGCCGAGGTCACCGGTTCCATCAAGTTTGACGGCAAGGAACTGCTGGACCCGGCCACAAAACACAGCTCGGCCAAGGCCTACGAAGGCCTGCGCGGCGAGCAGATCGCCATGGTCTACCAGGATGCCCTTAGCTCCCTGAACCCGTCCATGCTGATCAAGGACCAGCTGCTGCAGCTGACCCGCCGCAACGGCCGCAAGACTCCGGCGGAACTGCTGGAACTGGTCAAGCTGGATCCGGTGCGCACGCTCAAGAGCTACCCGCATGAGCTCTCCGGCGGCCAGCGCCAGCGCGTGCTGATCGCCATGGCACTGTCCCGCTCCCCGAAGATCGTGGTGGCGGACGAGCCCACCACGGCCCTGGACGTCACGGTGCAAAAGCAGGTGGTGGACCTCCTGAACGAGCTCCGCGAGCAGCTCGGCTTCGCGATGGTTTTTGTCAGCCACGACCTGGCCCTGGTGGCCTCGCTGGCCCACAAGATCACCGTCATGTACGCCGGCCAGGTGGTGGAATCGGCGCAGGCCTCGGAGCTGCTGGCCCACCCCACCCACGAATACACGCGCGGCCTGCTGGGCGCTGTGCTCTCCATCGAGTCCGATGCCGTGCGGCTCCACCAGATCCCCGGCACCGTGCCGTCGCCGCGCGAATTTGCCCCCGGGGACAGGTTCGCCAGCCGGTCCCAGCGCCCCGACGCAGACCCCCAGCAGCAGCTGGCCTTTATCCCGATCACCCGGGACGGCGTTGAAACGGACCACTTCTGGGCCAGCCACAAACGCGAGGCAGACCTTGCCGGCGCAGAAACGGAAGGTGCACGATGAGCAAGCACACCATGGACGCAGCCGCCGGCACCCCGGTTATTGAGCTGAAGGACCTGCACGTCCACCACCGGACGCGTTCCGGCGGGCTGTTCAAGCCCAGCTACGTCAAGGCCGTCAACGGTGTGGACTTTTCCATCAGCCGTGGCGAGACGGTGGGCATTGTGGGCGAATCCGGCTGTGGCAAGTCCACACTGGCCTCAGTGCTGGTGGGCCTGCAGGTGCCCACCTCCGGCCAAGTGCTCTTCCACGGCAAGCCGGCCATCAAGCGCAACGCTGCGATGCGCAAGGAGTTTGGCCGGTCCGTCTCGGTGGTCTTCCAGGACCCGTCCACGGCCCTGAACCCGCGCATGACCATCCAGGACATCCTGGTGGACCCGCTGGCTGTCCACGGCATTGGCAACGGCGCATCGCGCATCGCCAAGGTCCGTGAACTCCTGGCGCTGGTGGGCTTGCCGCAATCGGCAGCCGAGGTCACGCCGTCGAACGTTTCCGGCGGGCAGCGCCAACGCGTGGCCATCGCCCGGGCCCTGGCCCTGGACCCGGACATCATCGTGGCGGATGAACCCACCTCAGCACTGGATGTCTCCGTCCGCGCGCAGGTGCTGAACCTGCTTTCGGACCTGAAGAAGGAACTGAACCTGGGCATGGTGTTCATCAGCCATGACATCCAGACCGTCCGCTACGTTTCCGACCGCATCTGTGTCATGTACTTCGGCCAGATCGTGGAAGAAGGTAGTGCGGAGCAGATTTTCGACCATCCCACCAACGACTACACGAAGAAGCTGCTGGGCGCCGCGCCCTCACTTTTGCACTTGTAGATTCTTTCCCCCTGTTTTCCACCCCTCAAGAAAAATTTGGAGTAATTACCGTGACAACCGTCGCTTCCCGTTTCCAGGGCGTCATCCCGCCCGTCGTCACCCCCCGCACGGCTGACGGCGCCATCGACGTCCCCTCCCTGGAGAACGTCACCCGCCACCTGCTCGACGGCGGCGTCACCGGCCTGTTTGTCAACGGCTCGTCCGGCGAGGTCACCCACCTGACCAACGATGAGCGCGACACCGTGCTGCGCACCATCGTGGGCGTCAACGCCGGCCAGGTCCCTGTGCTGGCCGGCGCCGTGGAGCAGACCACCAACCGTGTCATCGAGGAAGCGGCCCGCGCCGTGTCCCTCGGCGCCGACGGCATCGTGGCCACCAGCCAGTACTACGCCATCAGCAACGCCGAGGAGAATGGCCGCCACTTCCGCGCCGTAGCCGCCTCCGTGGATGTCCCCGTCTTCGCCTACGACGTCCCCGTGCGCACCCACTTCAAGCTGCCCCTGGATCTCCTGCTGGAACTGGGCCGCGACGGCGTCATTGCCGGTGTGAAGGACTCTTCCGGCGACGACGTTTCCTTCCGCCAGCTGTCCATCGCCGCCCGCGACATCCCGAACTTTGACATCTTCACGGGCCACGAGGTTGTAGTGGACGGCGCACTGCTGGGCGGCGCCCAGGGCGTTGTCCCGGGCTTAGGCAACGTGGACCCGGCCGGCTACCGCCGCCTGTACGACGCCGCCGCAGCCGGCGACTGGGCCAAGGCCGCCGCCGAGCAGGACCGCCTAACCGATGTCTTCAACATCGTCTACACCCCGAAGGCCGGCCGCGTGTCCGGCAACGCTGCGGGCCTGGGCGCGTTCAAGACGGCCATGATGCTCATGGGCATCATCAAGACCAACGTCATGAGCGCCCCCATGCTTTCCCTTGACGAGGACGAGACCGCGGCCATCAAGGCAATCCTGGTGCGCACGGGCCTGATCTAGCCACTCCCCGGCCCGGTGGTCGAGCAGCGTCGGTGGTCGAGCAGCGAGCTCTGTGAGCGCGTCGAGACCCGAGCGCGTCGAGACCCGGGCGCGTCGAGACCCCGGGCGGGTGGTAGCAACTGGGGAGCGAGCCCCGTATTCATGAATTGGACGTCGAAGGAAATTTTGTGCGGTATGTAGTTGGCGTTGACCTTGGCGGAACCAAGACGGCCGCCGGAGTGGTGGGCGAGGACGGTTCCGTGCTCATCACGAAGCAGATTCCCACGTTGAACCGCGACGGCGGCGCCGCCATCCTGGATGCCACGGCCGCCCTGGTCCGGTCCCTGGTGCAGCAGGCCGCGGCCCGTGGAGTGGTGGTGGACGCCGTGGGCATTGGCTCGGCCGGCGTCATTAACGCCGTCGAAGGCACAGTCATTTCCGCCACGGATGCCATCCTGGGCTGGACCGGTACACAGCTCACTGCTGGGTTGCGGCAGCGCCTTGGGCTGCCTGCCACGGCGGTCAATGACGTGCACGCCCACGCCCTGGGCGAGGCCTGGCTAGGCGCTGCCGCCGGAACGTCAACGTCCCTCATGATGGCGTTCGGCACCGGCGTGGGCGGCAGTTTTGTGGTCAACGGGCAGCCGCTGCTGGGCCACCGGTTTGTGGGCGGGCATGTGGGGCACTTCGCCTCTCCGTACGCCTACCATCAGGCCCGGCCCCTGCCCTGTTCCTGTGGCCACGCCGGCCACGTTGAGGCGATTGCGTCCGGCCCCGCCATCCATAGCGCCTATGTGCGCGAGGGCGGCAGTGCCGGCCTCGCCGACACCAGGGCGGTGTTTGAAGCCGCCCGCCTGGGCGACGAGCTGGCGCTTGCCGTCATTTCCCGGGCGGCCGCCGCTGCGGGCCAGGCCGTGGGCGGGCTGGTCAACATCCTGGACCCGGCCGTCGCGGTCATTTCCGGCGGATTGGCCGACTCCGGGGAGTTGTGGTGGGATGCCATGGAGCGCTCACTGCGTGCCGAACTACTGGCCCCGCTGTCCAATGTCTCCGTGGTGCGTGCCTCGCTCGGCGCCTCAGCCGCGATTGTGGGCGCCGCCTCCCTGGCCCTGCACCAATTTTAATCACCAACCGATTCAGGAGACGCCCCGTGCCGCACACTCTGATCAACCTCGATTCCCTCGCCGGCCAGCTGGTGGTCTCCGCGCAGGCTTATCCCGGCGAACCCATGCGCGACCCCCGCACCACGGCCCAGGTGGCTGCGTCGGCCGTGATTGGCGGGGCCGCCGGGATCCGGGTCCAGGGCATCGCGGACATCCAGTTCACGCGTGCCGCCGTCGAAGTTCCCGTGATTGGGCTGTGGAAGGACGGGCACAGCGGCGTTTTCATCACCCCGACCCTGCAGCACGCCCTGTCCTGTGCCAGCGCCGGCGCCCACATTGTGGCGATTGACGGCACCCGGCGCCCCCGCCCGGACGGGCTCTCCCTTGCGGAGACCGTGGCCGGGATCCACGCCGGCTCCAACGCCTTGATCATGGCGGACTGCGGTTCGCTTGATGACGCCATTGCAGCAGCAGAGGCAGGCGCGGACATCATCGGCACCACGCTGGCGGGATACTCGGGCGAAAGGCCCAAGACTGACGGCCCGGACCTGGAACTCATTGCGCAGATTGCCGCTGCCGGCCTGGACGCCCCTCTCATTGCCGAAGGGCGCATCCACACCCCCGCGCAGGCCCGGGCCGCGCTGGATGCCGGTGCGTTCGCCGTCGTCGTAGGGACCGCCATCACGCACCCGGCCTCCATCACCGGCTGGTTCAAGGACGCCCTGACCTCCTGACCCTCCCCCCACGGGAGAAGAAACCTTGAACTACTTTGAGCGCGTCGACCCGCAGCTGCAGGCCGGGGTGGACTTCCTGGTGGGCCGCACCCCTCCCGCCACACCGGAACAGCTGGTGGCCATGCGGCAGCAGAATACGGCCCGGCTGGCGGCACTTCCCACAGACCTGACCGGCGCCGTGTCCATGACCGACCACGTTGCGCCGGGGGCCGGCGGCGTGGACGTAGCGCTGCGCTGCTACCGGCCCGCCCGGGCAACGGCGACCCAGGCACCCGGACCGCTGCCCTGCCTGTATTGGATTCATGGCGGTGGAATGGTGGCCGGCAGCGTGGCTGAGGATGACCTGTTGTGCCTGCGGCTGGCTGCGGCAACCGGGATTGCTGTTGTCTCCGTGGAGTACCGGCTGGCGCCGGAGCACCCGTTCCCGGCAGCACTTGACGACGCCTACCAGGGGCTCCTGTGGACAGTGGAGAACGCAACGGTGCTGGGCATTGACCCGGGCCGGCTTGCCATTGGCGGTGCCAGTGCAGGAGGCGGACTGGCGGCCGGCACCGCACTGCGCGCCAGGGACCAGCAGGGGCCGCCGCTGAGATTCCAGTACCTGGCCTACCCCATGCTCGATGACCGGGACCAGACGCCGTCCAGCCTGGAGTTCTCAGGCATCCCGTCCTGGAACCGTGAGCGCAACCAGCAGGCCTGGAAGTGGTTTCTCGGGGCGTCCTACGGGAGTGGCACCGTCAGCGCCTACGCAGCACCGTCCCGGGCCGCTGATCTGGCCGGCCTGCCGCCCGCCTTCATCCAGGTGGGTGAACTCGACGTCTTCCGCGACGAGGACATCGACTACGCGGCACGCCTGCTCCGTGCCGGCGTGGCCGCCGAACTTCAGGTTTACGCAGGGGTCTACCACGGCGCCGACGGACTGGCCCCGGAAGCGGACGTCTCCCGGCGCTTCCTTGCGGACCGCAACGAGGCACTGCTCCGGGCCCTTTCCTGACGTCCAAGCGCCGTGGCCGGGCCGCCCTGATTTTCGCGGTTCCGGCGTCTCGAGAACGGCGCCAAGCCGCACCCTTCCTCCCGAACGGGGCCAAGCCGCGAACGCACCGAGAAGACACCCCGTCCGCGCGGGTTCGCCCCGCAGTCGTCGCCACAGGAGGGCGCACCAGCACGGCGAACCCGCCAGGCACGTGTCGTTTGCGTCTCACATTTTTATACTGACCAGTCAGTTCTGATAGATTTGTGGCAACCGCCTTTTCCGACCAGGAGCAAATAGTGCTGTCAGCCAAGCAACTTCACCTCGCAGGTCGCCACCACACCCTGCTCCCGGCCACCTCCCTGGAAGCGAGCCGGGCCCAAGTCATGCTGGTCCAGGCGGACGGGCAGGAACGCCGCACCGCACTGGCGCTGGCCCTGACAGGGCGCATGAAACCAAGCAGCGGGACAGTGGTCCTGGGCCACGACCACGCCATGGCGGCCCTGCGCAAGCGAAGCGCCATCATCGACTCCCCCGAGGTCAATGCCCCGGAGAACCACCTGACCGTCCGGTCGCTGGTCTCCGAGGACCTGGCACTGGTCCCCTTCAAGTTCCGCGACCGCACCCGTCCCACCGCCTGGCTGGTCAAGCACGGCTTCCGCGACATCCTGGACAAATGGGTCGAGGAACTCGAACCCAACCGGCTGCTTCACCTCCAATTGGAACTGGCCCTGGCCGACCACGACGTCGACCTGCTGGTGGTGGACTCCCCCGACCGGCACACCGCTGACGCCAGCGCCTGGCTCCCCCTCCTGGAACAGGCGGCTGCCGGCCTGATCGGCCACGCGCATGACGCCGGCCTGCCGCCACGCGAGGTCATCGTCATCGGGGTGGTGGGCAGGATCCCGGACGACTGGACCGGCCCGACGGCGGCAGCCGGGCAGGAGATGGCCCTCGTGACCGAGCCCGCCGAGCAAGCCGAACCTGCTGAATCCCCCGAACCACCGGCAGCCGAACCAGCCGAGCCGAGCGAAACGGATCAGCCCGCCGAGCAAGCCGAACCAGCCGAACTTGCCGAATCCCCGAAACCACCGGCTGCCGAGCCGGATGAGCCGACTTTGCCTCCCGAACCGGCCGACGCCCCGGAACCACCACAGGCCGAACCCGCCGAAGCACCGGAAGCGGACACCACCAACACAGAAGGGGGCGACGTGCAATGACAGTCTTTCGACTGGCGCTCTCAGAGCTCAAGCGCATGACCGGCGGAATGCTGCCGAAGCTGACCATTGTGGCCCTGGTGATGGTTCCGCTGCTCTACGGCGCCGTCTACCTGTACGCAAACTGGGACCCCTATTCCAACCTGGACCAGCTGCAGGCTGCCGTGGTGGTCCAGGATGCCGGCGCCGTAACCAAGGACGGCAAGGAACTGCACGTGGGCCAGGACGTGGCCAAGAACCTGGTGGACGGCAAGAAGTTTGACTGGAAGATCGTGGACACCCCGGAAGCGGCCAACGCCGGCGTCCAGAACGGCGACTACGCCTTTGCCCTGACCATCCCCAAGGACTTCTCCAAGAACCTGGCCTCGCCGGAGAACTTCAACGCGGCCAAGCAGGCCATGATGAGCGTGACCACCAACGACGCCAACAACTACCTGCTGACCTCCATTGTGGACAAGGTGACCACGCAGGTGCACGAATCAGTGGCCAAGGAGGTGGGGCAGCAGACGGCCAATGCCCTGCTGACCGGCTATGGCACCATTCATGCCCAGCTGGTCAAGGCGGCAGACGGCGCGAAGCAGCTGGCCGACGGTGCCACCACCCTCGACACGGGCGTGGGCACCCTGAAAACCGGAACCGGCGAACTGGTGACGGGCGCAGACGCGCTGGCTGCGGGGCAGGTCAAGCTGGTGGCCGGCAGCAACCAGCTGCTGTCCGGCGCGGCCGCACTCGACAAGGGGCTGGGCCAGCTGCAGGACCAAACGGCAACGCTCCCCGCTGACAGCCGCAAACTGGCCGACGGCGCAGCCGCCGTCGCTGCCGGCAATGCAGCACTGAACACCAAGGTCCAGGGCGCCATCGGCACAGCCGGGCAGCTGGATTCGGTAGCCGCCACGGCCATTAACGACAAGCTGTCCGGGCTGGTGGCAGCGGGAACCATCACACCGGCGCAATCCGCGCAGATCAAGGCACAGCTGGCCGGTGCCACCTCCAGCCCGGCCGTAACGGACCTCAAGGCGAAGCTGGCCACAGATGCGGCGGACATCCAGAAGCTGGCGGCCGGCTCACAGGCCGTGGCGGACGGCGCCAGCCAGCTGGCGGCCTCGGCACCCGCCCTCACAGGCGCCGTCGGGCAGGCGCACACAGGTGCAGGGCAGCTCTCCTCAGGGGCAGCCACCCTGGCCGCGGGGCAGGGTGCGGCCCTGGATGGTGCCAACCAGCTCGACGCCGGGGCGCACAAGCTCGACGCCGGCGCCGCGAGTTTGAAGGACGGCTCGGCGAAGCTTGCCGCGGGGGCAGGCGAACTGTCCACCCAGCTGCGCAGTGGTGCCGGCTCCGTCCCCGACCCTAACGACGCGGACAAGCAGAATGCCTCCGGAGTCATCGCGGACCCCATCCGGGTGGATTCCCTCTCGCAGGCACGCGCCGCCAACTACGGTTCCGGGCTGGCCCCGTTCTTCCTGGTGCTGGCGCTGTGGATCGGCGCGTTCATGCTGGTGCAGGCCATGCGCCCGCTGACACAGCGGGCACTCGCCTCCAATGCGCCGTCCTGGAAGATTGCCGTGGGCGGGTGGCTGCCGTTTGCCGCCGTCTCCACGGCCCAGGCGCTGCTGCTCTACGGGGTGGTGGTCCTTGGCCTGGGGCTTTCCCCCAGCCATCCGTGGCTGACGCTGGGCCTGCTGGTGCTGGCATCCATGGCGTTCACCGCGCTCATCCAGGGCATCGTGGCGCTGATGGGCACGCCCGGAAAATTTGTGGTCCTGATCCTGCTGGTGCTCCAGCTGGTCTCCTCCGGCGGCACGTTCCCGTGGCAGACCACCCCGGAGCCGCTGCACATCATGCACCAGGTGCTGCCCATGGGGCACGTGGTGGAGGGCATGCGGCACCTGATTTACGGGGCCGAGCTGGCCCCGCTGGTGCCCATCGTCCTGGGCCTGATCGGGTACACGCTGCTGGGCGGGCTGCTGGCCTGGGCCGCCGTCCGGAAGCACAAAACGTGGACGCTGAAAACCCTCATGCCGGAAATCGCGGTGTAGGAAAAGTACACGAAGCGGCCTAGCGCGGCACCACAAAGTTTGTCACGCGCGCATCCTGGCCATCGAGGGTGGCCCAGTCGCCGTCGTGCTCCAGCACGGCAAAGGCGCTGGTGGGGTAGCCGGTGGCCAGGGACATGTAGGCATCCTGGTCCGAGTCCCGGGACGCCAGCCGCAGGGCCAGGTTTTGTATGCCCGGCATGTGGCTGATGACCATCAAGGTGGTGACGGTTTCCGGGACATGGTTGACCACCGACAGCATGGGCAGCGCGCCCGCAGCGTAGAGGCCGTCCTCGAGCTTGGGCGTGGGCGCCTTGTCCCCCAGCTGCTGGCACACCCATGTGCAGGTCTGGCGGGTGCGCAGGGCCGAGGAACACAGGATGAAGTCCGGCAGCACGTTGTTCTCCACCAGCCACTTGCCGGCCAGCGGCGCCTCGCGGTGGCCGCGCTGGGCAAGGGGCCGCTCATGGTCCTCCACGCCAAGCGGAAAGGCCGCCTTGGCGTGGCGCATCAGGACCAGTCTTTTCAGGTGGTGTTCACTCATGGTCAAAGCTTAGTGACTCTTGGGCCAGCACGACGGCGGCCCCCGGCACCTGTGTGAGGGGGCCGCCGTCGTGCTTGGAAAAAAGTGCCAGGCCGGCTGCTAGATCGAGTACTCGGGGGCGGCCCAGACAACCACTTCGGGGTGCTCGTAGAAGCGGTAGCCTTCGCCGCGGACGGTGCGGACGGTGTTGGCCAGGCGTCCCAGCTTGGAGCGGAGGCGGCGGATGTGCACGTCAATGGTTCGCTCATTCGGGACTTCGTCGGCGTTGCCCCACAGGCCCTCGAGCAGTTCATCGCGGCCCACAGTGCGGGTGCCGTTTTCCACAAGGTAGTTCAGCAGCTCAAATTCCTTGAACGTGAGGTTCAGCGTCTCGCCGTCCAGGTGGACCTCGCGGCGGGCCAGGTCGATGAGCACGCCGGAGGGCCGGTGCTCGGCGGGGGCCGGGACGCGCACGGCTTCCTGGCGCTGGCGGTTGGCCACCGTGGGGTCGCCGAAAGTGGAGCGGACCACATCGAGGGCGGAGCCGACGGCGTCCGACGGCGCGATGGCCACGGCCGCGTAGCTTTGGGCCTGCGGCACCAGGGCCTGGGCATAGGCGCGGATGTCCTGGGCCAGCTTGGCCAGGGAGGTGCCGGCCGCTGCGGCCGTGTCCTCGTCCACGCCCACGTACAGCACGAAGCCGCGCGCCACGTTGTCGGGGGCCACGCCGCGCAGCTTGTCGCTGCCGGAAATCACGGGGATGGGCGCCGTCATGGGGTGGGTCTCGGCTGCCGGCACGGCGCGCAGCCGGGCCGCGGCCGAATCGGCGTCGCGGCGGTAGGCTGCCGGGTTGCCGTAGACGGCATGGTCGTCGTGGTAGCCGCGGTTCAGCGGGTTTTGCGCCCCGCGGGCCACGGCCTTGGCGGCATTGCGAACAGAAATGTGGACGTATCCGGATGCTACAGACATTGAACTACCTCGGTGTATGGCCGTAAGCTACGGCGCGAATGCTTTCCTCATGTGTTCCGTATACCGGAACCAAATGCCCCGCCAGGGGCCGGCCACAGGGCCAAAAATGCCTAGTTCGTAAGGGTTGTGAGCTAGGCCTGCATTCGACAACTACACAGGGCCCGTCCAGATGGGTTGCAATGGACAGTTGCTGCGGCTGCAGAATTCACTGAGTGGGTGTTCACACTCGCCAGTGTCCTACGTAATATTCCGAACTTGCAAGTAACAAAGGGCCAAAACGTCCACTCTGTGAGATTTTTGCTCCCATTGTGATAAAGGTAACAACGTACGCTTGGTCTCACATCGGCGGATCGTGACGCCGTGAGTTGAATTTATTGATCTATTTCGCGATTGTGACGTTGCAAAATTCGGCAACATGGCAATTATGAAGAAATAAGTTCACGCGTCAAAAAAGCATGGCTAGGATGCCCTCCGCAAGCCGCTTGCAACGCCGGCCATTTTCCCAGACTTTGACGTTAAGGCAACAAAAGTTCACCCGAAACCCACCCAGCGGCCCCGCCGTCGGGCTCCTCAACGGTGGAGGGCGTGCGCCACCGTGAACGGGCGCAGGCTGCGGAATTGGTCGCGGATCCGCACATGGTTCCGCCGGTTCATCATGACCAGGGCCACCAGTGCGGAGGCGATGGCCACCACCGCCCCGATGCCCAGGGACCAGCGGGCGCCGAATTCGGTGGCGATCCAGCCCACCAGCGGCGCACCGATGGGGGTGCCGCCCTGCAGGACCACCATGTACACGGCCAGGACGCGCCCGCGCATGGCCGCGTCCGTGTTGAGCTGGACGGTGGTGTTGCAGGCATTCATGAAGGTCAGCGCCGCCAGGCCCACCGGGACCAGTGCCACGGCATAAAGGGCAAAGGACGGCATGAACGCTGCGATGGCCACGGTGCCGCCAAAGGCCAGGGCCCCGCCAACTATGTAGAGCATGCGCATGTTCTTGCGCCGGGCGGCCATCAGGGCTGCGGCCAGCGTGCCAATGGCCATGACGGAGCCCAGCAGCCCGTATTCGCCCGGGCCTAGGTGGAAGACGGTGGTGGCCATCAGCGCGTTGGTGATCTGGAAGTTCATCCCAAACGTGCCCACCATGAACACCAGCACCATGATCATCATGAGGTCCGGACGGTGGCGGATGTAGGCAAACCCCTCGCGAATCTGCCCCTTGCCGCGCGGCACTCTGGCAACAGGCTGCAACTCGGAGACGCGCATGCGCCACAGGGAGAAGATCACGGCCACAAAGCTGGCCGCGTTGATCAGGAATGCCGGCCCGGTGCCGAACAGGGCAATCACCACGCCGGCAATGCCGGGGCCGGCCAGGCGGGCCAGGTTGAAGGAGGCGCTGTTAAGGGCGACGGCGTTGGGCACGTCCTCCTTGCCCACCACCTCCGAGACAAACGCCTGGCGCGACGGGGCGTCAAAGGCGCTGGCCACCCCGAGCAGGAAGGCAATGACGTAGACATGCCACAGCTCCACGGTGTGGGTGACCACCAGCAGACCCAGCAGCAGGGCACACAGCCCCATGGCCGTTTGGGTGCACAGCAGGAGCTTGCGCTTGTTGACCCGGTCGCCCAGCAGCCCGGCAAACGGCCCCAGGAAGACGATGGGCAGGAACTGCAGGCCAGTGGTGATGCCCGCGGCTGTGCCGGAATTGTTGGTGAGGATGGTCAGCACCAGCCAGTCCTGTGCCACGCGCTGCATCCAGGTGCCGATGTTGGACACCAGCGCCCCTGTCACCCACAGGCGGTAGTTGAAAACCTTCAGCGCCCTGAACATGGAATTCAAACGGCGCTCATCTCCTGCAGGATGCGGGCCGCTTCGCGCAGGGTCTCGCGTTCCTCCGGGCTCAGCGCCGCCACCCTCTTGGCGAGCCACTGGGTGCGCCGGGACCTGGCCTTGCGCAGGATGGCCGAGCCGTCCCCGGTGATTTGCACCAGCACCTGCCGCTTGTCCAGCGGGTTCTCCCCGCGGGTGACATAGCCGGCGGATTCGAGCCCGTTGACGATCCGGGTCATGGACGGAGCCTGGATCATTTCCCGCTCGGCCAGTTGTCCCACCGTCAGGGGGCCGTGGAGGATGGCCGCGAGCACTGAATACTGGCCCGGGCTGATGTCACGGGACGCTGCTTCGGCGCGGAGCCGGCGGGAGGAGCGCATGATGGCCACCCTCAGCTCGGCAGCCAGTAATCCGGCACCTGCCTGGCGCTTGGATGGCGGAGCTGCCGTGCGGGCAGCCGGGGGCGTTGCTGAGGAAGTAATCATAAGTTGCGTATAGTCCTGGCGTCACTGGTTTCGTGTTTTCTATTACTTAGCATAGGTCATTAGCATTGCTAAGTAAATGTCAGGATGGTCACTCCGTTACCAAAATGTGACTTTTGGGCCTTGCTTCGGTAGGGTGGACTTCGTGCCCGCCGAACCATCCACGGTTCCTTGGCACAAATGGACGGTTCGCCGAGCTCTGCCGCCGCCCATTTCCCGTTCATACCAGACGGCAGAGACGGGGGACCCAATTTTTGCGGGTCTCCTCCATGGAGACCCTTGGGGTTAAGCCGATGACGTGCGCAGCACATGCCTGCGCCGCACGGCCGGATGCTCTAGTCCGTTCCCGACAGCTCACCTCGCAGGCGTAGAGAGGCTATATCCCTATGTCCGCAGCACCCCAGCACGGCCGCCGCCGCGCCGAACCTGTTCGCCCCGTCTCCCGCCGCGAAGCCCGCAAGGCCTCCCACACTGACGCCAAGGTCGCCGGACCTGCCAAGCGCATGGCCATTGTTGCCGTGGCCGGGGCGCTGCTGGCCGGCGGAGGGCTGGCCCAGGCCGCCACCAACAACGCAACCGCCGGCTTGGCCTCCGCGAGCCTT
Source organism: Arthrobacter sp. A2-55 (assembly GCF_025548615.1). Classification (NCBI taxonomy): domain Bacteria; kingdom Bacillati; phylum Actinomycetota; class Actinomycetes; order Micrococcales; family Micrococcaceae; genus Arthrobacter; species Arthrobacter sp. A2-55. The sequence goes on from NZ_JAJLOZ010000013.1 coordinate 27,571, forward strand.
GTCTCCGGCGGCACCCAGGCCAGCGCCGCGCCGTCGGCCATCTCAGCGCCCACAGACGTTGCCATTGACTTTTCCCGCATCCAGGTGAGTTCCACCAAGGCCGCCAAGGCCACTTCCCAGTCCCTCAGTGGTGCGGCCGACGCCGTCACGCCGGTGGCCACGCCGCCGGCCACCAAGGCTGCCGCGCCTGCCCCCACCAAGGCCGCCGCCCCCGTGCTGGTGGACGACCCCGCCGCGGCACAGCAGTACGCCGCCGGCCAGTTGGCCGCGCACGGCTGGGGCGCCGACCAGATGAGCTGCCTGACGCAGCTGTGGAACCGCGAATCCAGCTGGCTGACGTCGGCCGAAAACGCCTCCAGCGGTGCGTATGGCATTGCCCAGTCGCTCCCGGCGGAGAAGATGGCCGTGGCGGGCGCGGACTACCGCACCAACTACAAGACGCAGATCAACTGGGGCCTTGGCTACATTGAGGGCCGCTACGGCAGCCCGTGCGGCGCCTGGGGCCACTCCAACGCCGTCGGCTGGTACTAAACCCCGCGGTGAGTATGCAGCAATGGCGACTTAGGCTGGGCCTAAGTCGCCATTGCTGCATACTCGGGAGGGCGTGACGGCCGGAAAACCGAAACGGTTAGTCGACAACCCCGTACAGGCGGTCCCCCGCGTCGCCCAGGCCGGGGACAATGTAGGACTTTTCGTTCAGGCCCTCGTCGATCGAGGCGAGCACCACGTGGACATTGTCACGTTCCCCGTGGGCGGCTTCCAGCTTCGCCAGGCCCTCGGGGGCGGCCAGCAGGCAGATGCACGTGATGTCCGCGGCGCCGCGATCAAAGAGGAACTTGAACGCCTCAATCAAGGTGCCGCCGGTGGCCAGCATGGGGTCCAGGACGTACACCTGGCGTCCCGTCAGGTCCTCGGGCAGGCGCTCGGCGTAGGTGATGGCCTCAAGGGTTTCCTCATTGCGGGCCATGCCCAGGAAGCCCACTTCGGCGGTGGGCAGCAGTCGGGTCATGCCCTCCAGCATGCCCAGCCCGGCGCGCAGGATCGGCACCACCAGCGGCGTGGGCTTGCTCAGGCCGGTACCGACGGTCGGGGACACGGGAGTTTCAATGTTGACCGGCTCCACGCGCACTTCGCGGGTTGCCTCATAGGCCAGCAGGGTGACCAGCTCTTCGGTCAGCTGCCGGAAAACGGATGACGGGGTGGTCTTGTCCCGCAGGACGGTCAATTTGTGGGCAATCAGCGGATGATCCGCAACCAGTACGCGCATAGATAAAAGCTACCATTGAGCCGTGCCCTCCACGTCGAAACCCAGCCCAATCGAGACCCCCGCCACGGCCCTGCACGCCGGGTGGATGGGCCTGGCGCTGGCGGAGGCCCGCCGTGCCCCGGAGACGGGGGACGTGCCGATTGGCGCCGTCGTCCTGGGGCCCGACGGCGGAGTGCTGGGTGCGGGCCGCAACGAACGCGAAGCCCACGGGGATCCGACGGCGCACGCGGAGGTGGTGGCCATCCGGGAAGCTGCCGCCCGGCTCGGGTCCTGGCGGCTGGACGGGTGCACGCTGGTGGTCACGCTGGAGCCGTGCACCATGTGTGCCGGCGCCATCGTGCTGGCCCGCGTGCCGCGCGTCGTTTTTGGCGCATGGGATGAGAAGGCCGGCGCTGCGGGCTCCGTGTTTGACGTGCTGCGCGAACGCCGCCTCAACCACTGGGTGGAAGTGTTCCCGGGCGTTCGCGAGGAAGAATGCGCGGCCCTGTTGAGGGATTTTTTCGGCGGGCACCGCTAAAGGCCGGGTCTCAGGGCCCGATGTGAACCGGCTGGATTCTCGCCGCACAGGATGCCCGTTCGATTTCCGCCCCCGGGCTTCCCAGGCCCACGGCTCAGCCCGCCGCGTTCAGTGCGTCGATCCGCTTTTGCCGGCTCGACGGCGAGTCCAGGCTGAAGCTGCGGAAGTCGCCCAGGTCCTCGCGGATGAACGCCTCAACCTCCTTGAGCCGCTGCGTGACGGCCTTCGTGGGGGCACCGAAAAGCCAGTGGGCGATGCGTTCCTCGCCGGGGTCGTATTGCCACAGGCCGATGATCCGGCCGCGGTCCACGATGGGGTGGTCGGGCAGGTCTGCCTGCAATGCCAGCCGGGTGCTGCCCAGCTGCCTGCCCGCGTCCTCCTCGGCAAAGTGGCTGGCGGCGTTGCGGCGCAACAGGAACAGCGAATCACTTCCGGCCAGCAGCTGGATTTGCTCATCTTTCGGCGCCACGAAATTTTCACGCTCGTCGGCGTCGGCCGGGAGCATCCACAGCCCGTCCGCCTCGACAGCCCCCGCCCCGGCCAGCGCGGCCTTGGTCTGGGCCACGGTGAATGCGGTGAACCACTGCGTTTCCTTCAGCGTGGCCCCGCCGGTCCAGCCCAGGTACCGTTCCATCAACAGGGCACGGGCCTGTTCGGGGGTCTCCGTGGCGGGCTCCAGCCCCCACGCCGCATATGAATAGCGCTGCTGGTCCAGCCGGCCGTTGACGGGAACGCGCCGGATGCGCCCGTCCGCCTGCAGCAGTCCCAGGACGGCCGGCAGGGTGGTGGAGGCGCCCTTCTTCTTCCCCGCCTCCCCCAGGCTGCGAACGGCGCCGCCCAGCCTGTCCTTCAGCGCCTTCGGGTCCAGCGTTGCCGGGCTTCCTTCCCCAGGCCCGACGCCGGCGCCCAGGACCGCGAGCACGTCACCTTCCAGCGCGGCCAGCTCGCTGCGCGGAACATCGAGCTTGTCCAGGACCTTGGCCTGGGCCTCCGCGGCGCCGGCGCCCAAGGTGAGGGCCCACGCGAAGTCGTCCGCGCCCAGCACATAGGTGCAGCCGCGCGCCGTCGGCAGTTCATGGATGCGCAAGGCCGCAACGTCGGCATCCGCCTCCTCGCGGCGGATGCCGCCGCGGGCAAAGAGGGTGAGGTAGGGGTTGGCGCCGCCCACTGAGCGGGCCCAGCCGGCTGCGCTGAGAACCCGGCCGGAGCCGTGGCCTTCCAGGGAGCCGTCCAGGCCTTGCTTGTGCCAGCTCCAGGCACGCTGCGTTGCACTGTTCATGGGGCCATCCTCCCCCATTTGCCGCGGTTGTGGGCCCATTTTTGAAGTGGGCCCCCGACCCGGTAAGGTTGACGCGTTGGTGACGTGTCCGAGCGGCCGAAGGTGCAACACTCGAAATGTTGTTTAGGTGAGAGCCTAACGTGGGTTCAAATCCCACCGTCACCGCCACTGAGAAGGCCTCAAGTCCCTTTGTGAATGCAGGGGACTTGAGGCCTTTTCCATGCCCTCCGGCCTCGAACCGCGATGCGCGGCGGCCGTGGGATCAGGCCGCGCAACCACCCAGGGCAATTTGGCCGTCAATGGCACCGATCTGCTGCTGCACCGACCCCAGCTGGTCCTGCAGCCCCTTCACCAGGTCCTTTTGGGCCTTGACCGCATCCTTGTTGGCCTTCTTTTGGGCTTCGAGGTCGCGGAGCGCCGCCTGCGCGCCAGTGAGCTGCTGGTCCAGGGAGGTCAGCTGGGCCTGGAGTGCGGTCAGCGCGGCGTCCGCCGCGGTGATCTCCCCGTTGAGCTGGTTGAGCTGCTCCAACAACGGCGCCACCCGCCCCTGAAGCGCCAGGATGTCCGCTTCCTTGGCGGAGATCTGCGCGTTGAGGCCCGCAAGGGTGGCCGTGAGCTGGTCCAACTCGCCATTCAACACGGCAAGCTCGGCCTGCTTGGCTGTGACGGCCGCACTGGTGGCGTCCAGCGTTGCCTGCAGCGCGGGCACCTCAGCGTTGAGGTCGGCAAGCTCCGCGTTCTTGGCGTCCACCGCCTCCTGCGCCGCCGTGGCAGCATCCCGGGCGGCAGCCAGCGTGGACTGCAGCCCCTGGAGCACCGCGTTTTGCGCCTCGATGGCGGCCTGGGCCTGGGCAACGCCATCCGCCAGGGCCGGAAGTGCGGCCTCCAGATTCGCAACCACCTGCTGCTGGGCGACGACGGCGGCCTGGGCGGAGCCGGCCGCATCCTGAAGCGCCGGCAGCTGGCCCTGCAGTGTGCTGAGCTCGCGGGCCTTGTCTGTCACGGCAGCGTTGGCGGTTGCCACCGCATCCGACAGGCCAGGCAGCTGGCCCTTCAACGCGGCGATGTCGGCCAGTTTGGTGGCGACATTCCCATTGGCCGTGTCCAAGGCCGCCTGCAATGGCGCGGCCTGCTGCTGGAGCGAGCTGCTGGCGCCCTGCTTGGCCACCAGTTCGCCACTCAGCGTGTTGACAGCGGACTGCAAACCGGCCAGGTCGTCTTGGAGTGCTGAGATCTCGCCGGACTTCTGTGTGATCTGGGTATTGATCGGATCAAGCTGGGCCTGCAGCCCGTCTCTCTGCTTGATGAGCCCGGTCTTGTTGCCGCCGCTGCCGTCATTGATCTTCCCGTTGAGGACAACGATTTGGTCACTGAGCAACTTGGCGCTCGCCTGCAGCGGCGTCAGCTCACCCTGCGCTTGGGCCAGCAGCGTCTGCTTGGCAGCGATCGCCGTGGTGTCAGCTCCAATCTGCGCCTGCAGCGCGGCGATGTCAGCGTTGGCCGCATTAATCCGCGCAGTGTTGTCTGCCACCGCGGCCGCCGCGGCAGCCGCCGTCGTCTGCAGGCCTGCAAGGGCATTTTGGGCCTGGGTGATCTCGGCATTCTTGGCCGCGAGCGCATCCGCAGCACTTGTAGCCGCCGACTGCAGCGCCGCCAGCTGCCCCTGTGCCTGGGTGATTTCGGAGTTCTTGGCCGTGACCGCGTCGGCTGCCGTTGTTGCGGCAGACGTGAGCGTGGCGAGGGTGGTTTTTGCCTCGGCCACCTTGGCGGTCTGGGCGTCGAGGGCATCCTGTGCCGCGGTGCCGCTGTTCTCAAGGACGGTGAGCTCGCCTTCGGCATCTGCGACAGCGCGGGTGGCGGCAGCCACGGCGGTGTCGGCGTCCTGGGCGGCCTGGGTCAGTGTTGCGAGTTCCGCCTGGGCGTTGGTGATTTGCGTGTTCTTTGCCGCGAGGGCATCGGCAGCCTGGGTGGCTGACGCCTGCAGGGTTTTCAGCGCTCCGTCGGCAACAGCGATGTCGACCTGTTTGGCGGCCACCTGGCTGGCAGCGGCCTGGGCCTGCTCGTTCAATTGGGCCGCGGCCGCCTGGGCGTCCGCCAGCTGCGCCTGGAGCGGCGTGAGCTGGCCCTCCACGGCATCCTTCTGTGATTGCAGGTCAGAGAGGGCTGTCTGGGCGTCGGCAATGGCCTGCGCCGTGGCTTCCTGCTGGGCCTGTAGGCTGGCCAGCTGGGCGGACGCCGTTGCAAGGTCGGCCTCCAGCTGCGCCCCCTGGGCTTCAAGAGTGGCGATGGCCGTGTTGGTGGCGGCAATCTGGGCCTTCAGGGTCTCCGCGCTGGACTGGAGCTGGGCGCGTTCGGCCTGCAGTTGGGTGATGACGGCGGCGTTCTTCCTGGCGGCGGCCTTCAGCAGGTTTTCCTGGACAGTGCCGCGGTGCGCCAACTGGTTGACGACGCCGTTGCAAATGCCGGCAGTGCCCGCGGGGTTCCCGGAGTTCCCGGGGGCCGCCGTCGCAGGTGGGGCCAGCACCAGCATGCTGGTGACAACGCCGGTCATGACGACGGCGCTGGCCAGCCGCCGGGCGGACAGCCGGGCGGACAAACCGGCAGCGGTCCGGGCGGAATTGGGTATAGTTCTGGCATTGCTCATGGAAACCCCCAGGTCTCATCGATATATGCGGGTGCGAGTCGCAGCACTCGGCCAGGCGGCCAGTGCATGGCAGCCAAGCTATGGGGCTTCCGCGCGGGAAACACGAGTGGTGGACACTCGCTTATTTGCACCCGCTTTGAGGGACTACTGGGATTTCGGTGAAAACCCGCCCCCACCGCGGATTTCGCGCCCAACCCCGCAAACACGCACAGACAACTCCCAGCAATCTTCCAGCCGTACGCAGGCCGGGCACAGACATAATGGAGGCATGTCCCTACCTCACCGCGCCAACGGTCCCGAAAAGCTCACCCGGCAGGGCGGCGAACCCATCCGCGCCCTGGTGGTGGATGACGAGCCCTCCCTGGCCGACCTGATGCGCATGGGGATTGAACTGGCCGGCTGGGACGTAGCCGTGGCGCACGACGGCCAGGAAGCTCTCAAAACAGCCAGGGCCTTCCACCCGGACGTGCTGGTCCTGGATGTCATGATGCCCGGCATGGACGGCGTGGAACTGCTGGGCCGCATCCGCACCATCTACCCGGACATCCCCGCCCTGTTCCTGACCGCCAAGGACGCCGTCGCGGACAGGCTCACGGGGCTGCATGCCGGGGGCGACGATTACGTGACGAAGCCCTTCAGCATGGAGGAGGTGCTGCTGCGCCTGCACCGCATTGTCCAGCGCGCCGGGGTCACCGCGCCGAACGCCGCTGAGTTGACGGTGGGGGACCTGTCCCTGAACCGCGACACCCGAGAAGTGTCCCGCGCCGGCGCCGAAATCACCCTGACCAGCACCGAGTTCGAGCTGCTGCAGTACCTGATGGAAAATCCGCGCCACGTGCTGAGCAAGACCCGCATCCTGGACCGCGTGTGGGACTACGACTTTGGCGGCCAAAGCAACATTGTGGAGCTGTACATCTCCTACCTGCGCAAGAAGATCGACGCCGACCGCGAACCCATGATCCACACCGTCCGCGGCGCCGGCTACGTCATCAAGCCATGCGTGTGAGCAGCAGCCCCCGTTTCACCGCGGCCGGCACCGCGGCCGGCAAGGCCGCCCGCACCGCGGCCGCCCGCCTTCGCCACCCCGGCACCTGGCACCTGCGCACCCGCCTGGTGGCCGTCATGCTGGCCCTGCTCGCCGTGATCTGCGTGCTGGTTGGAATGATCAGCTACAGCGCCATGAGCATGTCGCTCAACAGCCAGGTCAACAGCCAGCTGGCCCAGGCCACCTCCCGTTCCCACGACTTCAACCTCAACGCACCCTCCGGTTCCGCCTGCGCCCGCCCCGATCCGCTCAACGCCCGCGGCACCGGGACCGGCCAGCTCAACGCCATCATCTGCGGCGGCTACGTGGTCACCGGTGGCGTCCTCTCCCCCAGCGGCACGCGGCAGCAGCTGACCAACAATGATGCACAAATCCTTGCCGGGCTACCCACGGCCGGGTCCATGACCGACCAGGCCCTGTCCATCGGCAGCTACCGGCTTCAGGCAGTTGCCGTCCCCGACGGGGGCGTCCTGATCACCGGGCTGCCGCTGGGCGCCGTCGACCGCACCCTCGCGAAACTGGTCCTGACCATCATCCTGGTCTCCCTGGCCGGGCTGGTGTTCCTGGGCCTGGCGGGCACCGTGATCATTCGACGGAACATGGCCCCGCTGGAAAAGCTCTCCGCCGTTGCCTCCCGGGTGGCCCAGCTGCCGCTCGACGCCGGGGAGGTCGCCCTGAGCGTCCGCGTCCCCGACACCGTGGCGAACCCAGGCACTGAAGTGGGCAATGTGGGGCATGCCTTCAACGCCATGCTGGACAATGTTTCCCACGCCCTCCAGGCCCGCCAGCGCAGCGAAACCAAGGTGCGCCGCTTCGTGGCCGACGCCAGCCACGAACTTCGCACGCCGCTGACTGCCATTCGCGGCTACACGGAACTGCTGCAGATGACCGAGTCGCTGACCCCCGGCGGCAAGACGTCGCTGGGCCGGGTCACCGCCCAGTCGCTGCGTATGGGCCGGCTGGTGGAGGACCTCCTCACGCTGGCCAGGCTCGACGACGGCCAGCCGGTGGCGCTGCGCACCCTGGACCTGGCCCCGCTGGTCATGGACGCCGTCAGCGACGTCCGGGTGGGCGCCCCCGGACACCACTGGACGTTTGAGGTGCCCGACGATCCCGTAACAGTCAAGGGCGACGACGGCCAGCTCAAGCAGGTGCTGCTGAACCTGCTCTCCAACGCAGCCAAGCACACCCCCGACGGGACCACGGTGTCCACGGTGCTGACGCAGGGTGCCGACGGGGCCGCCACAGTGCAGGTCACGGACAATGGGCCGGGCATTGACCCGGCCTTCCGCGACATCATCTTTGACAGGTTTTCCCGGGCGGACGCGTCCCGCACCGGCGGCCAGGGCAGCACGGGGCTGGGGCTGAGCATTGTCCAGGCCATCGTGGCCGCGCACCACGGCACCATCAGCGTGGACAGCCGGCCGGGCGCCACCACCTTCACGCTGACCCTGCCCGCTGCACAGGCGGAGCTGCCCGCAACCGGGTCTGAGCGACACCTGGAAGGCCACGGGGAGGCTGTTTCCTCGATAAGCTAGACAGGTCGGCTGATCGAAGGGAGCACAGTGCACCACGCTCCCTTCAGGCTGCTCCGAACCACCGCCGTCGGAGCCACCATTCTGGGCCTGGCCGCCTGGGCGCACGTCGCGGCGGGCGGGGCATTGCCCTCCCCGGCCATCATGGTGGCACTCACCTCCCTGCACATCCTGTGCTCCACGGTCGCCACGCGGTTCCGGCTGCGCCTGCCCGCCATGACGGCGCTGCTGGCCACGAGCCAGCTGGCGCTCCACCAGGCCTTCGAGTCACTTTCCGTCAGCGCCCCCCTGGCCGAAGTTCCGGCCGGGGCGCTGAACAGCATGCACCACGGCATGCCCGCAGACTTCCCGATGCTGCCGGACATGGGCGCCACGCAGCTGGCCGGCACGGCGATGGCGGCCCATGCGGCCATGCCCGGCTGGATGGTGGTGGCCCACGTCGCCGCCACCCTGGCCACCGCCGTGCTGCTCACCCAGGGCGAAAGCGCCCTCTGGGCCCTCGCCGGCTGGCTGCGGCCGCTTTACCGTGCCGCCGCCGTCGTGCTTCAACTGCCCGCCCGGCAGGAGCGCCCCCCGGTGCTGCCGCGCCCCCTGCCGCGCCTGCCCTGGCGCAATGTCCGGCCCGACACGCGCCGCGGGCCGCCGCTGGCAACGGCACTCTTCGCATAGCACCCTTCGGCAATCGCGGGGTGCCCAACCCCACCATTTTGCGCAATTCCGCGCGCCCGAAAGGTTGCACCATGCGTTTTTCCCGTACCTTCAAGACCACCCTTGCCCTCGGCGCCACGGCCGGCCTCATGGCCCTGGGGCTCGGCGCTGCGTCCGCCCATGTGGACGCCACGCCGGATTCGACCGCCGCAAACTCGTACTCGCTGCTCACCTTCAGCGTCCCGCACGGCTGCAGCGGATCGCCCACCACCAGCCTGAAAATCACGCTGCCGGAGGAACTGAACTCCGTCACGCCCACGGTCAACCCGAACTGGACCATCAGTGAGTCCACCGAAAAGTTCGCCACCCCTCGGACACTGGCCGACGGCAGCAAGATCACCGAACGGACCAGCGCCGTCACGTATACGGCCAAAACACCGCTTGACCCGCACCAACGGGACACGTTCACGCTCTCCCTGCAGGTGCCGGACACCGCGGGCAAGACGCTGTATTTCCCCACCCTGCAAACTTGTGAAAAGGGTTCCACGGACTGGAAGGACATTCCGGCCGCCGGGGCGTCCGAGGACAGCGTCCAGTCGCCTGCACCTTCCCTGACGGTCACCGCGGCTGTGGCAGCCGGCGCGGACCACGGCTCGCACGGCACCACTGCTTCGTCCGCTGACGCCGCGGCTGGCGGCGCTTCCGGCGAGAATGCCGGGAACGACGGCGCCGCCTGGCCCGCGTGGCTCGGCTTCGGTGCCGGTGTGGCCGGGTTGGTCCTGGGCGGGCTGGCGTTTATCCGCAGCGGCAGGACCGTTTCGCCGAAGTAGCCCCACCCGGCTCCCCCTCCGCCGAAACAGCGGATGCGCGTCGAGATCCGCACAAACATTGTGCGGATCTCGACGCGTGGCCGCTAACTCGCGTTAATTTCGGCCACGATGGTCCGCCGATTGGCCAGGACGGGAAGGCTTGCCCGGACCTGTTCGACGGCGGCCACGTCCAGATCGGCCACCAACAGCCCCTCGCCGCCGTCGAGCCTGCCCAGCACCTCGCCCAAAGGCGAGATGACGGCGCTGCGGCCGATGCCTGTGGGCGCTGTGCCGGTGGCGGCGATGCCTGCCGTGGCCGGGTCACCCTGTCCACAGGCCAGAACGAACGCGCTGGCATCCAGGGCCCTGGCGCGGACCAGCAGGTCCCATTGCTCCGCCTTGCCCGGGCCCGCTCCCCAGGATGCACAAACGATGGTGATGGATGCGCCCGCCTCGGCGTTTGCCACAAAGAGCGCTGGGAACCGGACGTCGTAGCAGGTGGCCAGGCCCAGCGTGGTGCCTCCCAGGTCAAAGGTGGCCACCCTGTCGCCCGCATCAACGGTGCTGGATTCGGAAAATCCGAAGGCGTCGAACAGGTGGATCTTGTCGTAGTGGGTGTCCGCATCCGGGCCGGCCACCAGCAGGGTGTTCCTGACCCGTCCGCCGGCTCCCGGGGTGAACATTCCCGCGACAATGGTGACGCCGAATTCGCGGGCCAGTTCCCTGACAGCGTTGGCCCAGGGGCCGTCCAGTGGCTGGGCGGCGTCCGCCACCGGGTTCCCGAAGGCGCACATGGCCGCCTCGGGGAACACCACCAGCTCCGCGCCCCGGTTCCGGGCGTCGGCGGTGTAGCGTCGAATCAGCCGCAAGTTTTCTTGTGGATCCGCGGAACTGATGATCTGGGCGAGCGCAACGCGCATCTTTTTTCTCCTCGTTAGTGTATACGTAGGGTATGCAAGCAAATCGTGAGTCCCTGTCGGGACGCGACAGGGCCTACGAGTTTCTGCGCGACCACATTCTGACCGACCCCAATATGCAGGGCACCTTCCTCAACGAGCAGGAGCTCGCGGCACAGATTGGCGTGTCGCGGACCCCCGTCAGGGAGGCACTGCTGCTGCTGGTGGCGGACGGATTGGTGGAGCTCATCCCCAAGCGCGGGGCGCTGATCCCCACCATTTCCGGCCGCCAGATTTCCGAACTCTTTGAACTGCGCAACGTCCTGGAAAAGTACGCCGCCGGCGCCGCCATCGGCGCCGGGCGCGTGCCGCTGGCCGAAATGGCGGAGACCCTTTCGCAGCAGGCCGCGCTGGTGGACAGCCTCGAGCCGGATGCCGCCACGGAGTTCATCCGCCTGGACCAGCATTTTCACCAGCTGCTCATCGACGCCGTCGGCAACGAGCTGATGTCGCAGACGTACTCCAAGTTGCGTGCCCGCCAGGTCCTGATCGGCGTGCAGGCCCTGTTCCGCAGCCAGGACCGGCAGAACAGGGTGTGCGAGGAGCACGGCCTGATTGTCGGCGCGCTCAGGGACGGCAATGTCCCTGCCGCAACCGCCGCCATCGACGCGCACCTCGCCGTCACCCTGGACCTGTTCCTGCGCGGCTAACTGCGCTGGTGCGCCGGTTCGCCGGCGCTGGAGCCGGACTGGCCGGCGTCGTCGTTGGATTTGGCTTGGGCTGCCAGGCCCGCCGCGAGGTAGTGCTCATCCTCGCTCACGTCTGAATTCCGGCCCATGGCCAGCCCGACGACGGTCAGGGCGGCCGCCACCGCGGCGTAGATTGCCACGGGAACCCAGCTGTGGAAGCTGCTCAGCAGGAGGGTGAACATGAGGGGCGCAATGGCGCCGCCCACAATTCCGGCCAGCGTGTAGGCCAGCGAACTGCCGGTGTAGCGCAGCCGCGGGCTGAACTGTTCAATGACATATGCTGCCTGCGGGCCGTACATGAACGAATGGAATGTCAGGCCAAGGACAATCCCCAGGATCAGCAGGGGAACGTTGTGGCCGTGCACCACGCCAAAGAAGACAAATGCCCACACCCCTGAACCGGCAGCCGCAATGCCGTACAGCAGGCGGCGGTTGATGTGGTCGGACATGGCGCCCGCCAGCGGGATGGTGATCACCTGGCAGCCCGAGGCCACCAGGACGGCCATCAGGACGTCATTGCGGGTGTAGCCGAGCTGGGTGGTGCCGTAGACCAGGGTGAAGACGGTAAAGAGTGCATAGGTCACATCCGGCCCGATGCGGCACAGGATGGCCGCCGTCAGGGGACGGAGCTGGGTGGTGAAGACTTCCTTTACCGGTGCCGTGGGCCGGTCGCCGCTTTCGGCGATGGCCTTGAACACAGGGGTGTCCTCCAGGCGCAGCCGGATCCACAGGCCAAAGGCCACCAGCAGTGCGGAGATCAGGAAGGCAACGCGCCAGCCCCAGGCCAGGAAGGCCTGCTCGCTCAGGGATGCCGTCAACACGGCCAGGGCGCCGTTGGCCATCAGATTGCCCAGGGGCGGGCCGATCTGGGCTGCCGAGGAAAAGAAGCCGCGTCGCCTGGGATCGCCAAATTCACTCGAGAGCAGCACAGCGCCGCCCCACTCGCCGCCGACGCCCACGCCCTGCGCGAACCGCAGGAGCACCAGGATGATGGGTGCCGCATAGCCAATGTTTGCGTAGGTGGGCAACAGCCCAATCGCGAAGGTGGCTGCGCCAATCATGACCAGGGTGACCACCAGGACGTGCTTGCGCCCCACCTTGTCACCCAGCCGCCCAAAGACGATGCCGCCGATGGGCCGGGAAACGTACCCCACGGCATATGTTGAAAATGCCAGGATGGCGCCGGTGAGGGCATCATTGCCCGGGAAGAACAGGGCCGGGAAGACGATGGCCGAGGCCGCCGAATAGACGGCAAAGTCGTACCATTCCAGGGATGTGCCGCTGAGGCTGGCAATGAATGCCTTGACAAGATCCCGTCGCTGTGGCTGCGGGCTTTGTGACTGCCCGCGGGCAGCGTGTGCTGTATTCGCCATGGAGGTTCCTTTCAAAAATATGATACCGGTCACGTGTTGTACTTCTTGTATACAATACGCATACTAGAAAGGGAAAGGCGAGAGCAATCTCAAAATTTCCCAAAAAACATCCCACAGCGAAGGAACCCTCCTATGAGCGCCCTGACTTTTGAACTCCCCGACGCCACCACCACCGTGGTGTCCGTCAAGAACCTCCTCAATGCCGGATACGCCGGACGCGCCCAGGCCGAGGTCCAGGCGCACATCGCCGAACTGGCCGAACTAGGCATCCCCGGACCGTCCACCACCCCGGCCCTCTACCCGGTGTCGGCCTACCTGGCCATGCAGGCTGATTCCGTGGAAGTGCAGCACGCGCGCACCTCCGGCGAAGCGGAGTGGGCCCTGGTCATCAGCGAGGAGGGGCCGCTGCTGACAGTTGCCTGCGACCACACCGACCGCGCCTTGGAAGTCCACGGCGTCGCGTGGAGCAAGAACGCCTCCCCGGACCTCCTGGGCCGGCAGGCCTGGCGGCTCGACGACGTCCGGGACCACCTGGACCAGATCACCATCAAGGGGTGGGTGACCGGCGACGACGGCCTGGAGACCCTGATCCAGGACAGCTCCCTAGGCGCTCTCCTCCCCCCCGACTACTGGCTCGACGTACTCGAAGACCGCCAGCTCAACGGCGTTGGCACCGTCCTGCTCTCCGGGACCGTTGCCATGACGGCAGGCGTGGACCAGTTTGCCCCCGTCTGGCGGGTGGAGATGGGTGACCCCGTCACGGGACGGACCATTGGGCTGGACTACACGATTTCCACCATGCCCGAGCCCATCGGCTGACACGCCCCCCTTTCGCCGAGTTAGCGGGCCCGCGCCGAGACACGCCCTCCTATTGCGCGGTCTCGGCGCGGATCCGCTGACTCGACGGGTTCGACGGCGGCGGGGCTGGTTGACTCCGGGAACACAGGGGACAAAAGTTAAGCCATGACCATTGAGCAGCGCACCACAGTCCGGCAACGTGCCACCCGACGCCTCCCGGCCGCTGCCCTGCTGGGCGCCGCGGCCGTCCTGATCCTTGCTGCCTGCGGGCCAGCCGCCGGACCCGCGGCCGGCACGTCCGCGGCCACCACCGCGGCACCAACCACCGCCTCAGCCGAGCCTGCCCCCACAACGGAAGCGGCGACGTCGTCCGCTCCTTCAATGACCCCGAGCACCGCCGCAACCCCGCCCCTCTGCGCGGCGGCCTCCCTGGCCGGCTCGCTGGACGACACGGGTGGCGGGGCGGCTGGGCACATCTACATGAAGCTGATCGTGAAGAACACCTCGGCCGCCACGTGCATCCTGGACGGCTACCCTGGAGTCTCCCTGGTCAAGGCGGGGGTGGACACGCCCATCGGCGCCGAAGCCGTGCGCGATGCGGCCGCGCCCTCGAAGGGCCCCATTTCCCTGGCCCCCGGCAAAAGTGCGGCCGCCGTGCTTCGGTACACACAGGCGGGGAACTACCCGAACTGCACACACGTGGCGGCGGATTCCGTGATGGTGTACCCGCCCAGCGCCACGGACCGGCTGGTGATTGCGCACCCGCTGACCGCGTGCAGCAATAGCAATATTGAGCTGCTGACCATTGGCGCATTCCAGCCGTGAGCATCCCTCTCGGGGCAAATATTGGGGCGAATCTTGGGGCGAACCGCGTGCCGGAACAGCTCGAGGCCATGTGCCGGCAAGCTTTCGGACCTGTCACCATTGAGGCGGTCGCGCAGCTGCCGGGCGGGAACTACAACTCCACGTTCCGGGTGGAGCTGGCGGGCCGGGCACCCGTGGTGCTGCGCATTGCCCCGGAACCGGCCGGCCAATTCCGCATCGAGCGCACCCTGATGCGCAATGAAGTGGCGGCGGTGCCGTTCCTGGCGCCCATCACGGAACTCATGCCGAAGGTGCTGGCCACGGATTTCTCACACCAGTTGGTGGCTGGCGACTACCTGTTCCAGGAATTCCTCCCCGGCGTCCCGGCGGCCACGGCACTGGCATCGTACCCGGACACCGGCCCGTTTTGGGAGGAGCTTGGCGGCCTCCTGGCCCGCATCCACGCCGTTCACGGCACCCATTATGGCCGGGTCCAGGGCCCCCACTTTGACTCCTGGAGCGGGGCGTTGGCGGATTATTTCCATGACCTGTTCCTTGACCTGAACACCGCCGGCCTGCCCGCCAGCGACATCCGAACGGTGGGTTCCCTGCTGGCCAGGCACGCCGATGCAGTGGACTCCGTGCCCGGGCCGAGGCTGCTGCATGGGGATTTGTGGATTGGCAATCTGCTCCTGGACGCGGACGCGGAGGCACCGCGCATCACGGCCGTGCTGGACTCGGACCGGTCGTCCTGGGGCGACCCGCTGGCGGACTGGACGTTCCACCTGCTCCGCCGGCGCGGCACCAGGGAGAAGGACGCCTTTTGGCGCGGCTATGGCGGGAAGCCGGCCAAATCGGAAGGCGCAGCTGTCCGGCAATTCTTTTACCGGGCCCGCAGCCTGGGCGAGGCCCGGCTGGAGTACCACCGCCTGGGCCAGGAGTCCAAGGCCGAGGCCACGTATCCCCGGCTGGAACGAGAATTGGATACGTTTATCGCTGCGGTTTGATGCGTGGGTTTGATGCGTGGGTTTGATGCTCCGGCCACGCCTGGGCCCGACGCCGAAAGGCAGCCCTACTTCGGCCGGCTGCTCTGCCAAAAGTTGGGTGGCTCGTCCCCGTCAAATTCCTCGAAGAAACCGATGAACGCCGGATCGCTCTCCTGGGACTCCCGGCGTCGGCCGTTTTTCAGCACATACAGCCTGTTGGCGCCGAAGGCCAGGACTGCCGCGGCGGTCAAGTGCATGGCGCCGCCCCAGACTTCCACCGGCACCACCATGGCCAAAAAGCCCGCCACGGCCACTGCGGCCCCCACGGTCACCAGCAACCGCAGCCGTTCAAAGTAGCCATAAACGGCCACACTGGCGCCCAGCACCAGCCACGGCCCGCAACCGTTGTCAAAGGGGATGAGCGCCCCGAGGAGGACTCCCGCGGCCGTGCCGCCGGCCAGGTACAGGTAGTGCCTGCGGGGTGCCACCCACCAGGTGGGGCGCCGCCACAGCCAGCCGGCACTGACGGCGGCAGCAGCCAGGCTGCCGATCACAAATGCAAAGGACGACGCCCCGTTGCCGTGCTGGCCCACCATGCTGACGGCGCCGGTGAACAAAAAGAGCAGCGACAGGCAGACAAGCGGCACCCAATTGTTCCCGATATGCCGTTGTTGCACCGCAGCCGCCTTCTCCCGTCATTTCCACAGTCCCGGACCGCCGTCCTGGCACCACAAAGTTGGCGGGGACCGGCAACGGCAGTCATTGCCACTCCTAGGGCTAGATTACAGCTCCGCCCGGACACTTTTTGCCCGCATCCGCCCCGCCTGTGCGAATCGTTATCCTCTCGCATCTTTGTCACTCCGGTGAGGCATGATGGAGCCGTGCAAACTAATTCCGCCTCCGGTGGCATGGAACTGTTCGGGGCACCCGCCCGCGAATGGTTTTTGGGCGCCTTCGGCTCCCCCACGCCTGCCCAGGCGGGCGCGTGGCACGCCATTTCCGGTGGCGCACATTCCCTGGTGGTGGCCCCCACCGGCTCCGGCAAGACGCTGGCCGCTTTCCTTTGGGCACTTGACGGCCTGGCCGCCGGCACCGGTGCCAGCACCGCCAGCACCGCCAGCACGACGCCGGAGCTTGCCTTGGGTGCCCCGCCCGCCCCGGGTGCCCCGGGCCCGGGTGCCACGGCCCGCGCAGGGTCCACCAGCGTCCTGTACATTTCCCCCTTGAAGGCCCTGGGTGTGGATGTGGAGCGCAACCTGCGGGCGCCCCTGATCGGCATCACCCAAACCGCCAGGCGGCTGGGCCTGGACCCGCCGCAGGTCACCGTGGGCGTCCGCTCCGGCGACACCCCCGCCAATGAGCGCCGGCGCCTCCTCAGCCACCCGCCGGACATCCTGATCACCACGCCCGAATCGCTCTTCCTCATGCTCACGTCCAAGGCCCGCGAAACGCTCGCGGGGGTGCGCACCGTGATCATTGACGAGGTCCACGCCGTGGCCGGCACCAAGCGCGGCGCGCACCTGGCCGTGTCGCTGGAGCGCCTGGACGCGCTGCTGTCCCAGCCCGCGCAGCGCATCGGCCTCTCCGCCACGGTGGAGCCGCGCGAAACAGTGGCACGCTTTTTGGGCGGTTCCGCACCCGTCACCATCGTGGCCCCGCCCAGCACCAAGAACTGGAACCTCAGCGTCACCGTGCCGGTCGCGGACATGACCGACCTCCCCGCACTGGCCTCAGCCCACGACCTCGGCCCTGCCTCCGGACTGGCCCCCAACGCCTCGATCTGGCCGCACGTGGAGGAAAGGATCGTGGACGCCGTCCTGGCCAACCAGTCCACCATCGTCTTCGCCAACTCCCGGCGGTTGGCCGAACGGCTCACCGGCCGGCTCAATGAAATTTACGTGGAACGGCTCGAGCTGGCTGCCTCCGGGGACGTCCCTGCAGCGCAAGGCCCGGACGACGCCGCTCCCTCCGACACGGAGCCCTGGCGGACCGCGCCGTCCCCCACCGGCCCCGCCCGCCTCCCGGCCGAAATGATGGCGCAGGCAGGGGCCACGGCCGGCGCCCCGAACGTGCTCGCCAAGGCGCACCACGGCTCCGTGTCCAAGGAGCAGCGGGCCCTCATCGAGGATGACCTGAAGTCCGGGCGGCTGCGGTGCGTGGTGGCGACGTCGAGCCTGGAACTGGGCATTGACATGGGCGCCGTGGACCTGGTCATCCAGGTGGAGTCGCCGCCGTCGGTGGCCAGCGGGCTGCAGCGCGTGGGGCGGGCCGGACACCAGGTGGGCGAGGTGTCCGAGGGCATGCTGTTCCCCAAGCACCGTGCGGACTTGCTGCACTCGGCCGTCACGGTGGAGCGCATGCTGGCGGGGCACATCGAGCCGCTTTTTGTGCCGAAGAACCCACTGGACATCCTGGCGCAGCAAACCGTGGCCGCCGCAGCGCTCGGGTCCATTGACGTGGACGAATGGTTTGACACCGTCCGGCGCAGCGCCCCTTTCGCCGCCCTCCCCCGGTCCGCCTACGACGCCACCTTGGACCTGCTGGCCGGGCGCTACCCGTCCGACGAATTCGCCGAACTGCGGCCCCGCATCATCTGGGACCGGGTGGGCGGGACCATCACGGGGCGCCCCGGCGCCCAGCGACTGGCCGTCACCTCCGGCGGCACCATCCCCGACCGTGGCTTGTTCGGCGTGTTCATTGCTGGCTCCGACGAATCCGACGCCGGCAAGGCCAACAAGGGCGGGCGCCGCGTGGGCGAGCTCGACGAGGAGATGGTCTACGAATCCCGCGTGGGGGACGTTTTTGCCCTCGGCGCCACCAGCTGGAAGATCGAGGACATCACCTTCGACCGGGTGCTGGTGACGCCGGCGTTTGGCCAGCCGGGCAAGCTGCCATTCTGGAAGGGCGATTCGCTGGGCAGGCCGGTGGAACTGGGCCGGGCGCTCGGCGCCTTCATCCGCGAACTCAGCGCCGCTCCCCGCAAGCAGGCCCTGGCGCGCTGCGAAGCCACCGGCCTGGACCAGTGGGCGTCAAACAACCTGCTCGGCTACCTGGACGAGCAAAAGGCCGCCACCACGCAGGTCCCCGACGACAAAACACTCATGGTGGAACGCTTCCACGACGAACTCGGCGACTGGCGCGTGGTCCTGCACAGCCCCTTCGGCATGCCCGTCCACGCACCCTGGGCCCTGGCCGTGGCGGCCCGGCTCCACGAGCGCTACGGCCTGGACGGTTCCGCCATGGCGTCCGACGACGGCATCGTGCTGCGGGTTCCCCTGATGGACGACGAGCCCCCCGGCGCGGACTTGTTCCTCTTTGAACCCGACGAGCTGGACGGCATCGTCACCTCCGAGGTGGGCGGCTCCGCACTGTTCGCCAGCCGCTTCCGCGAATGCGCAGCCCGCGCCCTGCTGCTGCCGCGCCAAAACCCGGGCAAGCGATCGCCCCTGTGGCAGCAGCGCCAGCGTTCCGCCCAGCTGCTGGACGTGGCCCGGAAATACCCGCAGTTTCCCATTGTGCTGGAGACCGTCCGGGAATGCCTGCAGGATGTGTACGACCTCCCCGCGCTGAAAGACATCGCCGCCAGCATTGAGCGACGCGAGCTGCGGATCGTGGAAACCACCACCCAACAGCCCTCACCCTTTGCCCGGTCGCTCCTTTTCGGCTACGTGGCGAGCTTCCTCTACGAGGGCGATTCCCCGCTGGCCGAACGCCGCGCGGCGGCGCTTTCCCTGGACCCGGCCCTGCTCGACGAGCTGCTGGGCCGGGCCGAGCTGCGCGAACTCCTGGACCCGGACGTCATTGCCGCCACGGAGGCCGAGCTCCAGCGGCTGGCCGGGAACGGCAGGGACACGGACAGGCGGGCCCGCGGGCTTGAAGGAGTTGCCGACCTGCTGCGCCTGCTGGGCCCGTTGACGGTTGCCGAGGTGGCGGACCGCCTGGTCCCTTCCGCCCCTCCCGGACAAGGGACGGGCGACGCCGGCCTGCCGCCCGCCGCTGCGAGCCGGACTGCCGCTGCGGCCGGGTCAGGGGCCACCGTTACAGTTGCCGTTGAAGAGGCCACCGCTGCTGCGGATGCCGCCCACCTCGCCGTGGCGGCCGGACACCTGGAGGACCTTGTTGCCGCCAACCGCGCCCTGCGTGTGAATATGGCTGGCAGGGAATGTTTCGCGGCCATTGAGGATGCGGCAAGGCTGCGGGACGCCCTCGGCATTCCGCTGCCCATGGGCGTGCCGCTGGCGTTCATTGAACCCGTGGCCGATCCGCTGGGCGACCTGATCGGCCGGCATGCGCGCACCCACGGCCCCTTCACCGCGGCGGAAGTGGCGGCGAGGCTGGGCCTGGGCATCGCCGTCGTGCATTCCGGGCTGGCACGGCTTGCCGCAGACAAGCGCGTGACGGAGGGCGAATTCATCCCCAGCGGCTCCCATCACTCGCAAGTCCCCGGCTCCTCCCATAGCTCGCAAGCTCACTTCGGGACCCTCGGAGCCGTGGGCCCCCGCGAGGGGACCCTCGCCGCAGTGGGCCCTGGCTTCGAGGATGGCGCCAGTGAATGGTGCGACGTGGAGGTGCTGCGCCGGCTGCGGCGCCGGTCCCTTGCTGCGCTGCGGGCCGAGGTGGAACCCGTGGACGCTGCCACGTTCGGCCGGTTCCTGCCGGCGTGGCAGCATGTTTCCGCCGTGTCCGGGTCGCCGGCGCTGCGCGGGCTGGACGGGCTGCTGACCGTGGTCGACCAGCTGGCGGGCGTGCCCATTCCGGCGTCGGCCTGGGAGCCGCTGGTGCTGGCGCAACGGGTGGCCGACTACCGCCCGGCCATGCTAGATGAACTGACCGCCACGGGCGAGGTGCTGCTGTCGGGGACGGGCGCCCTGGGCGGCAGCGACGGCTGGCTGAGCCTGCACGTGGCCGAGTCCGCCGCCCTGACGTTGAACCCGCCGGCCGATTTCGCGCCCACGGAGTTCCAGCAGCGCGTCCTGGCGGCCCTGTCCGGCGGCGGCGCGTACTTCTTCCACCAGCTGCGCGAAATGGCGGCCATCGGGCCGGATGACGTCCCCGCCGACGACGAGCTCACTGCCGCCCTGTGGGAGCTTTTTTGGGCAGGGCGGGTCAGCAACGACACCTTCGCCCCGGTGCGTTCCCTGCTTTCCGGGGGGCATGCGGCGCACAGGCAAAAGCCGGCGCCGTCGCGCCTGCGCCCGGCACGCTCGGGCCGCTACGGGCGGCTGCCCGGCCGAGCCGGAATCGCCCAGAGGGGTGCCCCGCCGCTGGGTGCCGGGCGTTGGAGTGCGCTGCCCGACGGCGGCCTGGCTGCCGTTGGCATGCCTGACGCAATCGGCTCTACGACAGCCAGCGCGCAGGCCACGCTGCGCAGCCACGCCCTCGCCGAGCTGTTCCTGGACAGGTATGGCGTGGTCACCCGCGGATCCGTCATGAACCACGGGATCCCCGGCGGCTTCGGGCTCATGTACAAGGTGCTGGCTCGGCTCGAGGAAACCGGAAAGTGCCGCCGCGGGTACTTCATTGAACACCTCGGCGCCGCCCAGTTCGCGGTGCCCGCCACTGTGGACCGGCTACGCACCTTCAGCGAGGACGCCGCCCTCAACCCGCGTCCACCGCAGGCGCTGGCCCTGGCGTCCACCGACCCTGCCAACCCCTACGGCGCGGCCCTGCCCTGGCCGCCGCTGGATTCCGGCCACCGTCCGGGGCGCAAGGCGGGTGCCCTGGTGGTGATGGTCGACGGCGCCCTGGTCCTGTATGTGGAGCGCGGCGGCCGGACGCTGTTGTGCTTCAGCGACGACGACGGCGCCGTGGCCCTGGCCGCGGATGCCCTGGTCCAGGTGGTCAGGCGCGGTGCGGTGGACAAGCTCGCGATGGAGAAGGTCAACGGCGCCGGCATCCTGGACACCCCGCTGGCCGCGGCGCTGCTGGCTGCCGGGGCGTACAGTTCCCCGAGCGGGGTGCGCATCCGTGCCTAACCCCCTGAAACCCTCCCTCACATTTCGGGCGTTTTCGTCAATCGCGCTCTCAGCAATCGACGTGAAATGCGGAACGCTGTCGCACTCAATGCGACAGCGTCCGCGAAAGAGCGACGATTGCTGCGGGAGCGTTGGGGAAAAACCCGCAAATGCTGCGGGAGCGTTGGGGTGTGTGGGTGGACATGAGTGACGTGTTGTGGTTTGCGGACCGTGACTCGAACCGTCGGCCGGCCCTCCATGCCTGAGGGGGACACTGTCTGGCGGCAGGCCCGGGATCTCAATGCCGCCCTGGCCGGGCAGCCGCTGACGGGCTGCGACTTCCGCGTGCCGCAGCTGGCAACCGTTGACTTCACCGGGCGCACCGTGGAGTCCGTCCAACCCCGCGGCAAGCACCTGATGATGATGCTGCCCGCCCGCGGCCCGGCCGAGGGCGCGGCGGTGATCCACTCGCACCTGGCCATGGAGGGCCACTGGGACATATACCCCGTCAGGAATGCGACGCAGCGTCCTCAGGGCCCGCGGAGCGGGCGCGGCGGTGAATGGCGGCGGCCTGCCCACACCGCGAGGGTTGTCCTCGCCACGGAACGGCTGGTCGCCGTCGGCTTTTCCCTGGGCACGCTGGAAGTGCTCTCGCCCGCGCAGGCGGCGGCCGCCGTCGAACATCTTGGGCCGGACCTGCTGGGGCCGGAATGGGATGCGGATGAGGCGCTGCGCAGGCTCCAGGCGGATCCGCAGCGGCCCGTCGGCTTGGCACTCCTGGACCAGCGGAACCTGGCCGGGATCGGCAACATCTACCGCAACGAGCTGTGTTTCCTGGCCGGAGTCCACCCGTCCAGGCCGGTTGGCGGGGTGCCGAGGCTGCCACGATTGGTGGAGCTGGCAAAGCGGCTGCTGGAGGCCAACAAGGACCGGCCGCAGCGTTCAACCACGGGCGGGCCGGCACGGGGAGACGCCTCAGTGTGGGTCTACGGGCTGGCCGGGAAGCCGTGCAAACGCTGCGGTTCACTGATTCGGCATGCAAAAATGGCCGATCCGGCCGCGCCGACACATGCCCCGCGGGACATTTACTGGTGCCCGAACTGCCAGGCCCTGCCGGAATGACGTCCGGGGTGGCTGTTGCCATCCGCATGCGAAAGATCGGCCGCTGACGGAAAATCACTGAGCTGTCGGTGCTGCACGATCCATTTTCTGCAGCCGCAATCTGTCCGCCGTGGCCGGATCATGCAGGAAGGCCGACAGTGCCAGCGCAAGTGCGGGCAGCGCGATCAGCACCGTGAGGGTGAAATGCAGGGTGGTTGCATCGGCCAGCACCCCGAGCACCGGGTTGAACAGGCCGCCTACGGTGACGGCCAGGCCCACGGTGACGCCGCTGGCCGTGCCGATCCGGTTTGGCAGGTAGTTCTGCCCCAGGATGACAAAAACGCTGAATGGGACGAAAATGCTCACTCCGGTCAGCACCACGAAGACCATGGCGATGTGCCACTCCCGCACCAGCACCAGGCCCGCCATGGCAGGCAGGCAACAGGCAAAGCCGTACCTAATGGAGACCATCGCCCCGAAACGGTCCGCCAGCCAGCCGCCCAGCAGGGTGCCGCACGCACCGGACACCAGGAACACGGTCAGCGCGGCCCCGCCGATGACCTCCGAGGCGCCCAGCCCGTGGATGAAGTACAGGGCCAGAAAGGAACTCAGCCCAAAGAACACGATGGAGCGAACCACCACAATGGACGTCAGTTTCAAAAACTCCGGCCAGTTGTCCCGTCCCTTGGGCATGGCCGCGGGACGGCGGTCGCCGTCGCGCCCGTCAAGCACCGGCCCCAGGCGCCTGGCCAGGATGAGCGCCATGACGAGGGCCGGGAGCACCAGCAGGGCGGTCCCCCTGAGCCCGAACCAGAGGAGCACCGGCGTGGCCAAAAGGGAGCCGAGCGCGAAACCAATGTTCCCGCCGAGGGCGAATATGCTCATGCCCTTGTTGCTGTCGCCTGCGGCCCGCCTGGCGGCACTGGCTGCCGAGGGGTGGAACGCTGCAATGCCCAGGCCCGAGATGGCGATCATCACCCACGTGACGGCGTAACTCGGGAACAGGCCGGCGGCACCCACGCCCAGCGCCGCCGTCGTCATCCCCAGCGGAATGAGCCAGCGGCGCGGCTTGCGGTCTGTCCACACGCCAAAGGCGGGCTGCACCACGGAGGAGAGCATGGTTGCCGCAAGGGTCAGCCCGGCCACGGCCGCGTAGCTGTAGTGGCGTTCGGAGACGAGGAACGGCAGCATGGCCGGCACGATGCCCTGGTAGAGGTCGTCGACCATGTGCGCCGAGGACATCATGCCAATTCCGCGCCGATTCACCAGCGAACCCCACCTTTCCGCCTTCGCACCACGCTTGTTTGCCCCGGATCCTGCACCGCCGGGCACTTCTGACACTACGCCCTGATTCCATCGGTACCCTTGAAGGGTGATGAAATCCCCGCTTCCCGTGCGCAACGGGGTCAATGCGACGCGCATGCGCATGCCGGATGGCGGTCCCTGGGCCACGGCCATGGAATATGTGCTGGACAAGTTCAACCACGTTGACCCGGCCGGAATCGTGGACAGGTTTGAACGCGGTGAGGTCATGGCCCTGGGCGGGGAGGTGGTCACGCCCACCACTGCGCTGAACGAACATGTTTTTATTTGGTACTACCGCGAACTCCCGGTGGAAAAGCGCCTGCCCGTGGAGCTGTCCATCCTGCACCAGGATGAAAACCTGGTGGTGGTGGACAAGCCGCACTTTTTGCCCACCACGCCCGGCGGCATGTACGTCCAGGAATCGGCACTGGTGCGCCTGCGCGTGCTGCTGGACCTGCCGGACCTGGTGCCGATCCACCGCCTGGACCGCATGACGGCGGGAGTGCTCCTGTTCTCCGCAAATCCGGAGACCCGCGGCAACTACCAGCTGCTCTTTGAAAAGCGGCACATTGAAAAGACGTACCGTGCAGTGGCCCCTGTCCTGCCCGGGCTGGAATTTCCGCTGGTGGTGCGCAGTCGCATGGTCAAGTCACGCACATACCTGCTGGCGCAGGAAGTTCCCGGGGAGCCCAATGCGGAAACCCGGATCGAGCTCATGGACACCCGTATGGACCCTTCAACCGGGCGCCAGCTGGGTCTGTACGAGCTGCAGCCGCACACGGGCAAGACGCACCAGCTCCGTGTCCACCTGGCGTCGCAGGGCATCGGCATCCTCAACGACCCCTTCTACCCGGTGCTCCACGAGCAGGCGCCGGATGACTACACGAAGCCGCTGCAGCTGCTGGCGCACAGCATTTCCTTCACGGATCCGCTGACGGGCGAACCCGTGAAGTATTCCTCCGGGCTGCGCCTATCCGCCTTCCCGGACCACAACTGACCGGATCCAGCGGGCCCGGGCCGCATAAAGTGGTGGAGCGTCGGGCGAAACACCGCAAAAGGTGATGGAGCGTCGGGGGGGAAAGCGGCGCCCTACTTGCGGCCCTTGATGGCGCCGTAAACGGCCGCCACGACTAGTCCGCCGCCGATGGACAGCAGCCACGTCTTGATGTTGAAGAAGGAGCCGAGGTCGGTGTGGAAAATCAGCGAGCCCAGCAAACCGCCCACAATGGCGCCAACCACGCCAAGGATGATGCTGGTGACCCAGCCGCCCTGCACCTTGCCTGGCATGATGGCCTTGACAATGGCTCCCACGATCAGGCCGAGAATGATAAATCCAAAGAATCCCATGGTGTTCTCCCTGTCTTGCGTAGTTGTCCATGCGCGTTCGGTGCAGACATGTTGGGTGCACCAAAGCTAATCGGTACTGGGAAGTAACATCCCCACGTTCAATCTACTGTGATCGACACCACATGACAAACTTGACAGGCTCGACGGCGGTTCGCCCGCCCCGGCGTCGGCTACAGCGCCAGCCACTTGCCGGCCGAGCGGCGGTAGCTCCGGAGCGCGGCCGTGGTGGCCACCGTCTCCACGCCGTGGCGCATGGAAGCCGCCGCGTCGCGCGCGAGGCGGTTCTCGGCGTCGTACTCGCTGGCCTCCACCATGAAGCGGACGGTGATGCGCGGGACGCCGGCCACGACGTCGAGCTGGTTGGCTTCAACCACGTGGGCCGCACCGACGGCCGCAACCGCCATGGCCATGACCTCCTCGGGGGCGTGGCCCGGGCGCAGGCCGGTGATCTGGATGGTGGCGCGAAAGGAAGGCATTGTCCCAGCCTATTGGGTGGCGGGGCCGGGGCAGCAGCCATAAACTCGGATGTGGCAGCGGAATGTACGGAACTCAAGGAGCCGGCATGAACCAGAGAAATGACTATCCCGCGGGCGTTCCCTGCTGGGTTGAGACCTTTCAGACCGACGTGGATGCCGCGCTGTCCTTCTACACTGCCGTCTTTGGGTGGCAGCCGGCCGGCCCGGGGGACCTCTCCGGCGACGGTGCCGGCGGCCGCTATTACGTGGCCCGCCTGCGGGGGCTCGATGTTGCCGGGATTTCCTCCCAGCCCGTCCCCGGCGCACCCACATCATGGCTGACGTCCGTGGCCGTGGCCGACGTCGATGAGGCAGTGAAGGCCGTGACCCGGGCCGGGGGCACCGTGGTCGCTACCCCCTTCGACACCCCTCCGGTGGGCCGGGCCGCCGTGGTGGCCGATCCGGGCGGTGCGGTCCACGGCTTGTGGGAAGGTTCCGCCCGGGCCGGCGCCCAGCTGGTCAACGAGCCCGGCGCGTGGTCCATGAGCCAGCTGGCCACCCCCGACACGAGCCGGGCCGCCGCGTTTTACGCGGACGCCTATGGCTGGACCACTGAAACCCTTGGCGCGGGCGACGGCGCCGCCACGCTTTTCCGCCTGCCCGGCTACGTTGGGGGCGTGCCGCAGGAGCCGGTGTCCCGCGAAGTAGTGGCGGTCATGGTTGCAGGTCCGGGCCCTGCGCAGTGGACGCCCAATTTTTGGGTGCCGGACGCCGACGCGGCTGAAAGCACAGCGGCGGGCCTTGGCGGCCGGACCCTGGTGCCGGGGGTGCCCGGCCCGGCCGGAAAGACGGTGGTCCTGGCGGATCCACAGGGCGCCGTGTTTTCGGTGACGGGCGTCGACCACAGGGCGTGAACTGGGCGGCGTGAACTGCACGGCGTGAACAAATGCCGCCGCTCCCGCATTCTGCCGCCGGTAGAGCGGTGGCAAAATGCGGGAACGGCGGCAAAACTTCGCTGGGGGGCTATCCGGTGTTGCGAAGGCCCGCGGCCACCCCGTTGATGGTGATGAGCATGGCCCGCTGCAGGCGCTCATCCACCTCCGTCGCGCCGGCGTCGGCCTCGCGGACGCGGCGCAGCAGCTCCACCTGCAGGTAGGAGATCGGGTCCAGGTATTGGTCGCGGACGGACAGGGAGCGCTTGAGGAGCGGCTGGCGGTCCAGGAGTTCGTCCTCGCCGGTCAGCAGCTGGATTTGCTCAACCGTGAGCTCGTACTCGGCTCGGATCGTGGCAAAAAGATGCTGCAATTCTGCCGGAACCAGCGTGCGCACGTAGTGGGCGGCGATCTCCATGTCCGTTTTGGCCAGCGTCATCTCCACATTGGAAATGGTGGAGGAGAAGAAGTGCCAGTTCGCCAGCATGTCCGTCAGTGCGCCGGCATGCCCGGCGTCGCGGGCCGCCTTGAGGCCGGAACCCACGCCAAACCACCCCGGGACGATTTGGCGGGACTGCGTCCAGCCGAACACCCACGGGATGGCCCGCAGCCCGCCCAGGCCGGAGCCGGAATCGGGCCGCTTGGACGGGCGGGAGCCAATGTTCAGGCTGCCCAGCTGCTCCACCGGGGTGGAGGCGAGGAAGTACGCCGGAAGGTCGCCGTCGTCAATCAGGGCCCGGTAGCCAGCGAAGGCGGCGTCGGAAACTATTTCCATGACCGCCCCGAAGCGGACCAGCTCGTCCTCGGTGTGGCGCGGCGCCTGGTGCAGCGCGGAGGCCTGCATGACGGCGGCCAGCGACAGCTCCAGGTTTTCCCGGGCCAGCTCGGGCAGCGAGTACTTGTCGGAGATGACCTCGCCCTGTTCGGTGAACTTGATGGCCCCCTCCAGCACGCCGTTGGGCTGGGCCAGGATGGCGTCGTACGTGGGCCCGCCGCCGCGCCCCACGGAGCCGCCGCGGCCGTGGAACATGCGCACGTTGACGCCATGCTTGACGGCGACGTCGCGCAGCTTGCGCTGGGTCTTATGGATCTCCCACTGGCTGGTCATGACGCCGGATTCCTTGTTGGAGTCCGAGTAGCCGAGCATGATCTCCTGCATGTTGCCGCGCAGGCGCACCAGCTCCCGGTAGGAGGGGTCTGAAAGCAGCTGGTCCACAATTTCGGCGGAGGAACGCAGCTCGTCAACGGTTTCCAGCAGGGGCGCAAAGCCGATCTTCGCGTAGCGGTTCTCGCCCGTCAGCTGGACCAGGCCTGCCTCGCGGGCCAGCACGGCGGGCGCCAGGACGTCGTCCGCGCCGCGGGTCATGGACACAATGTAACTTTCGACGACGTCGGGCCCATAGGTGCGCAGCGCCCGGCGGACCACGCGGAAGACGTCGTACGTGCCGTTGGCGGCGCCGTCGAGCCTGATGGGGTGGCCGGAAAGCGGACGGTGGCTGGCCAGCTCCCGGCTCAAGACCTGCAGGCGTTCGGCCCGGTCCAGCTCGCCGTAGGGGCGGGGCAGCTCGCCCACGCGGTCCATGAGCTGCCCGACGGCGTCGTGGTGGTGGTCGGCGTGCTCGCGGATGTCCAGGGTGGCCAGGTGCAGGCCGAAGGAGGCGACGGCGCGGCGCACGGTGGCCAGCGCCCCGTCCGCCACGAGCGACGCGGAGTTGTTGCGCAGGGACGTGTCTAGCAGGGCCAGGTCGGCCAGCAGTTCGGCCGTGTCCGCATAGTCGCGTCCGGGCTCGTGGAAGGCGTCCGCGGCGGCGCGGCGGCGGGTGTTGAGCAGCTTGGCCTTGATGCAGGTGAGCTTGAGGCGGTAGGGTTCCTCGGCGTTGAGCTCCAGCACGCGCGGGTCAAGGCCCGGCAGCCTGGCCAGGTCCGCCGCGATGGACGCAGTCAATTCCGGATCCGCACCGTACAGGGCGCTGGAGTTGGAGAGGATGGAGAGTAGCTCGTCGATCATGGCGATGCTGATCTTCACGGCGTTGGCGTTTTGCAGGACCAGCACCTCGCGGGTGACGTCGGGGGTGACGTTCGGGTTGCCGTCCCGGTCCCCGCCGATCCAGGAGCCGAAGCGCAGGGGTGCCGCGCCGGGCGGCAGGGTGACGCCGTGTGCGGCCAGAAGCTGGTTCAGTTCTGTCAGGACCTCCGGCATGGCATCGCTGAGGATGTTCTGCAGGTAGTAAATGGCGTTGCGGGCCTCGTCGAGGGGCGTGGGGCGGACCTTGCGCAGCTCGTCCGTTTGCCACATTTGGTCAATGATCTCAGCGAGCTTGCGGTCCTGGCGTGCCCGGGCGCTGCTTCCTTCGGCCGACGGCGTCGCGAGGATGTCGGAGAGCTTGCGGACCTTGTCCAGCACGGAGCGGCGGGACGCCTCCGTGGGGTGGGCTGTAAAGATGGGGCGCACGTCCAGCTCGTTGACCACTGCCTGCAGGGCACCGGGGCCGGCCTTTTCGGCGATTTCGGTGACGGCCTTCGCCAGCCAGCCGTCCGTTTCGTCCCGTGCGCGCAGGCTCCTCACCCGGTGGACCTGCTCGGCAGCGTTGGCCAGGTGGAAGTAAAACGCAAAGGCCCGCACCAGCTCCGTGGCCTGCTCCAGCGGCAGGGAGGCGAGGACCTCGCGGACCTGCTCGGCGACGTCGTTGGCGCTCCACGGGCCGGTGCCGGTCTCCCCGCGGGCCGCTTCCTTGGACTCCTTGGTGAGGAGGCGGACCTCCTCCACCATGGCGAGCAGGTCCGGGCCGTGCTGGCGGACCAGGGACTCGCCCAGCAGGGTGCTGACACGGCGGACATCGGCCCGCAGCTCCGTGTCCTCCGTGGGATCGCCGGCATTTCCGGGTGCGTTGGCTGAGAGTTCCGGACTCATGGGTCGGTGTCCTTACGGTGTGTGGTGCTGGGGGACACGTATGCTGCGTTGGATACGGTGGGGCTTCTTTGGTGCCGATTGGATTCTATTGTGCGGGGGCCCACACGGCGAATCCGTCCCGGCAGCTGTTCACTTTCCGGCACCGCCCCCGGATTGCGGCCCCGCAGCATACCCGGCGTGGACCTTTTCCCAGCACGGATAAAAGTCGTCCCACCAGTGCTGCCAGTCAACGCTTTTGCCGTCCAGGGCCTCCTGCAAATGGTCAAGGTGGACATGCCAGCCGGCCAGGGACATGGGCACCACTTCATCCGGGACGGCCAGCGTGTTGGTGAACACCAGCCGGGTGCCGCCGTCGTCGTTCGGGGCCAGCTCAACTCGGATGGTGCCGTGCATGGCATTGCTCAGTTCCAGCAGCTGCGGGGCTTCGGCGGCGAGCACGCGGCCGTTCCACCAGCCGCTTTCAATGCCGTGGCCCTCATCCTTGACGTTGAGCCATTTGAGGTCAAAGGAGGAACCGGTCCGGGCCTGGCCGCGCACCCGGCACCACCACATTTGAGTTTTTGCCGGGTCCGTGAACATGGCCCAGACGTCCGCGGGCGCCGCCGAGTAGTCCCGGACGAGAGTCAGCTTCACGCCGTCCGGGCCCGCCGGGTCCACAGTGCCGAGGCCAAAGCGGGCCATGTCCTTGTTCAGATGGTTGTTCGTTCCCATCGTCCCATTCTTCCATCCCCCGGGCGCCGGGCGGGATAGGGTGCTGGCGCCGGCGGCGGGCGGAATAGGCGGATCGACGTCCCGCGTTGTGCCTACAGTGGATTCAGACACAGCAGCCGCAGCAAGGAGCACCATGAGCACGCAACCCGCCGAACAGATTCCCCTGACGGAAAGTTGGGACCGCTTCCGCGCCGGGCGCAACTCAGCCCTTGCCTCGCAGCACGGCTGGTTGACCCTGACCTCCTTCCAGTGGCTGCCCGCCTCCCCCTCCGCGCTCGACGGCGTCCCTGGGCTCTGGAGCACTGACGGCACCGCCGCGTTCCTCACCGCCGCTGCCCCGGACCACCTGACGCTGGTGGAGGGGGAAACGCCGGTTGACGGCACCATTGAGGCCACCCTGGCCGATGAGGAATCGCTCATGTGGGTGCAGTTTGGCACGGTGGTGGTTGAGCTGGGCATGCGGGCCGGGCGCTACATGGTCCGGACCCGCGATGCGCAGTCCCCCACGCTGACCGGCTTCACGGGAGTTCCGGTGTTTGGCTACAACCCGTCACTGGTGCTCACGGGCGCCTTTGAGCGTTACGCCGAGCCGCGCACGGTGGCGATCACCACGGCCCACCCGGACGTCCCGGGTGCCGCCGTCCTGGTGGGCGACGTGGTCTTTGAGCTGGGCGGCGCAACATACCGGCTCGGGGCCGAGGACGGCGGGCCGGACTCTCTGGTGGTCACGTTCCACGACGAAACGAATAATGCCAGCAGCTGGCGCTGGCGCAAGCTGGAGGTGGCCAAGCCGGGCGCGGACGGAGCCGTGGTGCTGGATTTCAACCGCACCGTCAACTACCCCGCCGCCTTCAGCGACTTCGGCACGTGCCCTGCCCCTGTCGAGGGGAACCGAATCAAGGTAGCCGTTGAGGCCGGCGAGCGCGACCCGCGGAAGTAGCCTCCCCCAAGACGCTCCCTCAGCTTTCGTGCCCTCCCGGCCGGCCCTCCCTCACCTTTCGCGCCCTCCTGGCCGATCCTCCCTCAGCTTTCGTGCCCTCCCGGCCGACGATCCCTCACCTTTCGTGCCCTCCCGGCCGATCCTCCCGAGCGAATTGAGGGAGGGTCCGTCGTGGGGCCGCGTTTGATGAGGGAGGGTTGGCCATATGCGCCCATTTGATGAGGGAGCGTCGGTGGTGGGGGCGGCTACACGATCGCTGACACTCCCGTGATGGCGCGGCCCGCAATCAGCGTGTTGATTTCATGCGAGCCCTCATAGGTGTAGATGGCCTCCGCATCGGCAAAAATCTTCGCCATGCGGTAATCCGTGACGATGCCGTTGCCTCCCAGGATGGAGCGGCCCATGGCCACGGTTTCACGCATGGCGGCCGTGGTGTGCGCCTTGGCCAGGGCCACCTGCGCCATGGTGGCGTCAGAGAGGAAGCCCCCGGCGGCCCCGGCATCCCCGCCATCCTGCAGCGCGGCGATGCGCACCATCATGGCCAGCGACGCCGTGGCGTTGCCCAGCATTTTCACCAGCTGCCCCTGGATGAGCTGGAAGGACGCCAGCGGCTTCCCGAACTGCTGCCGTTCGACGGCGTACGCCCGGGCCACGTCGAACGCCGCCAGTTGCTGGCCCACGGCCTGCCAGGCCACGGAGATCCGCGATCCGCGCAGCATCTTGTTGGTGTCGCTGAAGGAGCCGACGCCGGAGAAGCGGTCCCGCTCCTCCACGCGCACGTTGTCCAGGGTGATGTGAGCGTTCTGCACTGTCCGCAAGGCGATCTTGTGTTCGATCTTGGTCCGTTCGACCCCTGGCAGGGACCCGTCCAGGATGAAGCCGCGCACCTCTCCCGTGTCCGCATCCTTGGCCCACAGCAGCATGTGGTTGCAGAACGTCCCGTTGCCGATCCAGCGCTTGGTGCCGTTGAGCACCCAGTGGGTGCCGGCGTCGTCCTCCACCTTGCGGGCGGTGGTTTCCATGCCCCCGGAGACGTCGCTGCCGTGGTCCGGTTCGGTGAGGGCGAAGGCGCCGGTGGTGCGCAGGGCGATGGCGTCGGGGAGCAGCCGTGCCTTTTGTTCCTCCGAGCCGAAGTCGATGAGGGCCTGGACAAAGAGGTCGTGGTGGACCAGGAAGAAGGTGGCCAGCGAGGTGTCTGCGCGCGTCATTTCCGCGATCACCAGGCCCGTGAACAGGTGGGAAAACTGCAGCCTGTCCGGGGCGGCAAGGTTCAGGGCGGCGATTTTGGGTAGGATGTGGGCCGGGAATTCGGCGTCGTTCCACCACTGTGTGGAGTACGGGGCCACTTCCTCCGCCAGGAACGTGCGCAGCTGCGCCAGCTTGGCGGCTTCCTGGTCCGTCAGGAGGGACTCGTAGCCGAAAAAGTCGGCCGGCGGCAGTGCCTGCATTCCAGTCACTTGGGCCCCATCCGGATGGCGCCGTCAAGCCGGATCGTCTCCCCGTTGAGCATGGCGTTCGCTGTGATGTGCTCAACGAGGGCAGCGTATTCGGCCGGCTTGCCCAGGCGCGACGGGTGCGGCACCTGCTGTCCCAGCGAATCCTGCGCGGCCTGCGGAAGTCCGGCCAGCATGGGGGTTTCAAAAATGCCGGGCGCAATGCTGACCACGCGGATCAGGGAGCGCGCCAGTTCCCGGGCCAGCGGCAGCGTCATGGCGGCCACGGCCCCCTTCGACGCCGCATAGGCGGGCTGGCCGATCTGTCCGTCAAAGGCCGCCACGGAGGCTGTGTTCACAATGACGCCGCGCTCCGGCCCGAATTCCCCTGCCAGGGGTTCCGCCGCCGCCATGGCCTCGGCGCACAGCCTGACCACGTTGAAGGTGCCCAGCAGGTTGATGTGGATGACGCGGGCAAACTGGTCCAGCGGCAGCACGCCGTCGCGCCCCAGCACCTTGCCCGGCGTGGCAATTCCGGCACAGTTGACGGCGATGCGCAGGGTCCCCAGCGCAGCCGCTGCCCCAATGGCGGCCCGTACCTGGTCCTCAAGCGTGACGTCGGCGGGCGCAAAAACAGCCCGCTCCCCCAGTTCCGCCGCCAGCTCGGCACCCTTTGACTGCGGCAGGTCCACCAGCACGACGGCGGCCCCCGCCGCATGCAGCCGCCTCGCCGTCGCTGCCCCCAGGCCCGATGCGGCGCCCGTAATGAGCGCGACGGTGCCGTTCTGTGAAATTTCCATGGTTCCTCCTCGTTGAGGTTGGCCGGCCCGCACTGGGGCCGCGAAAACTGCAAAGGCTTGCGTTAATGAATACTAACTGAAATCCCTTGTCCGGGACATGCCTCCCTGCAGCAAACAGTACGCTTGGGTCCATGACGGATCACGGAATGGCACCCTCCGGCGGGCAGTGGGCGGAACGCGCGGCCCGCACCGCCCTCAACGTCCATGCCCGCTTTGGCCACCGCCTCATGGGCGTCCCCGGCACGTGGATTGGCGCCGTGTCCGTTCCCGCCACGCAGGACCCAACGCCCTGGTCCGAATGGCACTACTGGTGGCAGGCCCACTACCTCGACGCCGTGGTGGACGCCGGGTTGCGCGAACTGGGGTCCGGCAGCAGGGCCTCCGCCGCCCTCTCTCTGGCACGGGGGCGTGCACTGCTGAGGGGCATCATGGTCCGCAACTTCGGCCGCTTCCCCAACTACTTCTACGACGACATGGCGTGGCTGGCGCTCGCCGCCGACCGGCTCAACGGCCTCTCCCTGGCATTGTCCGGCCGGCCCTGCCTTTTGGCGGGCGTGGCATCCTCCACGTTGACGGCGCAGCTTGGCCGGGCCCGCGACGGCGTCCTGGGCGGCGGCATTTACTGGTCACGGAAGCGCGACTACAAGAACACGCCGGCCAATGGCCCAGCTGCCCTGCACTTCGCCCGGACCGGCAACCTGGACCTGGCCCGCGCCATCTCGGACTGGCTGCGCACCGAGCTGTTTGATGCCGGCTCCGGCCTGTACCTCGACGGCGTCCACCCCACGCCCCGGGGCCCGGAAGTCGAGCGCACCATCTACACGTACAACCAGGGCCCCATCCTGGCCACCCTGCTGGAACTCGACCACCCGCAGTACGTGAGCCAGGCCGCGGAGTTGGTAGCCGCCGTCGAACGCGGCCTGGCCACGGCGGCTGGCGGGCTGCGGCTGGAGCCCGGCGGCGACGGCAGCCTGTTCACCGGCATCCTGTGCCGCTACCTGGCAGTGGCGGCCCGGGACCTGCGGCTGCCGGAAGGATCACGCACGACGGCGGCGCGGCTGGTGGCGCTGACGGCCGCCGGCCTCGCAGGGGAGCCAGACCCTGAGGGTGCGAGCGGGCCGGCCCTGCTGTCGGCCGCAGTCCAGCGCTGGACCATATTTGAGGCCGCCGCCACCCTGCCCACTGCGTAGCTACCGTGCCCGATGCGCGGCCGGCCCGGGGCCCGACGAATTATGCGCAAAACGTACCGGACAGTCCGGCGCACAAGCAGCGGTGCCTGATTCCGCATCGACTCAGGGGCGGCGCTTTTGCGGGTGCGGGGTCTCCCCGGCCGCCAGCATCTCCACGAACCGGGCAATCTTCGCCACCCGGGCCGCCGGTGTCTTGACGGTGGTGGTCCGGTAGATCAGCGCGTAGCGGTTCACCGCCGTGAGCACCTCAAACATGGCCTGCGCCCGCGGATTCGCGGCGATGGCGGCGGCCAAATCAGGTGGGAGCTGCGCATCCGCCTGATTGACATAGGCCGCCTCCCAGCGGCCGTCGGCCTTGGCTGCCTCGACGGCGGCCACCCCGGCAGCTTCCATGACGCCGGCCGCGGTGAGCCGCCCAATGTTCTCGACGTTGTTCTTGGACCACTTGCTGGTCCGGGTGCGGGGTGTGAAGCGGGTGAGGTAGCTGCCGGCGTCGCGCTTGCCGATGACCCCGTCGATCCAGCCGAAGCACAGGGCCTCATCCAGCGCGCCCGCGTAGTCCAGTGCGGTGACGGTGCCGCCCTTCTTGTGGAGCACCAGCCGCACGCCCGGGCTCGATGCATGGTGTTCCAGCAGCCAGGCCCGCCACGCCGCAGCGTCCGGGAGCAAGAGTTCGGGGAGCTCGATCATGGCTACACCCTAACGTTGGTAGCGTGGAGGCACCACCAACCACGGAGGCACCATGCTGCGCGTCCGCCCCGTCCTCTCCACCTCCGCCCTGGACGACCATGCCGCCCTGCTCAGCGCGCTCGGCCTCGGGTGCACGGAAAACCACACCGACTGGCGCGTTTTTGACTCCGGCCGCGGCAAGGTGGGCCTGCACCGCACCGCTCCCGGCAACGACGGCGGCCGGCAGGACACCAGCACCGCAGACGACGGCGGCCGGCGGGACGGCTCCGTGCAGCTGGGTTTTGAGATCCGGGACCGCGACATTTTTGTCCGGCGCACGCTGGCCGACGGAACCCGCGCGGAACTGCTCGAAACGCCGCACGGACCCTCAGCCCGCGTCACTGCGCCGGATGGCTTCACGTTCCTG
>NZ_JAJLOZ010000130.1:0-3253 GCF_025548615.1 Arthrobacter sp. A2-55
TCGCCGGGGCAAACCCTCTGCCACAGCGCGGCGATGGAATTCTCGCCCTCGCGCAGGTCGGCCACCTCGATCCCCTCCTTCAGGAGTGCGGCCGCAGCGGCGCTGTCCCCCATATCCGCCTTTGCCCGGGCCAGCAGGAACCGGACCCTGCCCAAAGATGACAGCGCCCGGGGTGCCCGCTCCGCCAGAAAGGGCACCAGCTCCGGCCGCCCGTTGCCCACCGCAAGCGTCATGGCCTCCACAGCAAGCGCCCGGTTGCCGGGATCAGAGGCGCAGGCGGCCTCAAGCTGCTGCAGCCCCTCGTCGATGTCCCCCGCCGCAATCATCGCCAGGCCCACGCCGCGGCACGCCAGCGCCCTGCTTCGATTGCTGAGCGGAGCTCCCGCCCGGACAATCCCGTCCGGATAGTTGCCTGCCCTGACCATCTCCGCGGTCACGGGCCCGCCCATGGCCCGGGAGTACAGGGCGGCCACTGCCCGCCGGTCCTCGGCCTTGCTGAAATCGGCGCGGGCGTGCGCCATGACGGCGCGATGAAAAACGGCTTCTGCACTTTCATTGCGCCGGGCCGCAAGCAGTTCCTCCCAATCCAGCCCGCGCACAAAGGCGGCGGACCCGGCAAAGGGACGGCGCGAGACCCCCTGCCCACCACCCGCATCCGCCCGCAGCATTTCCAGCCACGGCGCCTGGTCCGCCGTCAGCGTCTCCTGCGCGAACGGCGTGCCGGCCTCGTCAATCCAGCCGGCGCCGGAGGCCTCGCGCCGCACGCGCTCCAGGGCCCCCCACCCGCTCCCGGCCACCACAAAGTCCGACGGCGGCAGGTCCGCCCAGCGGTCAGCGTCGGCGAGCGCGGCATCCAGCACAGCGCCGGGGACCAGCGCCTCCACCCGCTCCCCCGCATGGTCGACGGCGGCATCCCAGGTCCCCGAAGCCAGGGCAGGGTCCAGGGCGGCGTTGCCGTAGGCCTCCACCCACTGCCAGGACGCCCCGGCCGGCATGGGCACGTGCTCAAACTGGGTCTGCGCCAGCCCGGCCTGGATCTCCGCATACAACCGCGGCGGGGCACCGGATTCGGACGGCGTCAGCCACTCCTGCCACCGGTGCCCGCCCGCGCCCTCGCCCCAAACAAACAGCTTGCGTCCCCGCAGCTGCGGCGAGGACACCAGCGCAAGCCCGTCGCCGCCGTCGTCCATGGCCACTTCCCAGCGCCGCTGGTCCGGAGCCAGGTCAAAGAAAAAGTCGGCGGCCTGCGGGTTCCGCACGGGCCAGGTGGCGTCGATGCCGCGGAAATCGGCGGGCTCCACCACCGTCATGGCGCCGTCGTACCCGGTGGCGTAGGCGCGCGAGGCCGGGGCGATGACCCGCGTGCCCGGCCTCTGCGGGACGGCCGCATTGCTCCACCAGTACATGGGCACGGTTTCGGCGTTGGGGTTGCGCAGGCGCACGGCCGTGAACAGCACGCGGGAGTCCGCCGGCAGCCACGCGTCAAGCTGGAACACCACCTCGCGCAGGCGGTCGAACTCCCACATGCGCAGCACCTCCTGCCCGTCCGGCGTACGCACAATGGCCGCATGGAGCGGGGCGCAGGTGGTGGGCGAATGGCCGCGCGTGCCGATGTTCCACTCGATCCCGCCGGCAAACCAGGCATTGCGCAGCGCCAGGTTGGCAAACTGGATCCGGTCCCCTGTGTGGAGCAGTTCCTTGCCGGTGGCCTTGTCCGTGAGCTGCCACAGCCGCCCGCCCAGCTGGGGCAGGAAAGTCGCCTTCACATGCCCGTTTTCAAGCACGACGGCGGTCAGTTCCGTTGCGCTGGTGACCCGCGAGTAGCCGTCCTGGAGCGGGTAGGGGTAGATGTTCCGGGCCTTGCCCCAGCGGGATCCCTCGATGATTTCTTCCGGAATCCCGCCGTCCACAATGTAGGGCGGCTCCAGCAGCGGCTGCACCGAGGGCAGCGGCGATTCGGGGCCAGGACCGGCCAATTCGATGGTGCGCGTGGTGACGGTGATGGAGGGCGCAGAGCTCATGCGCCGAGCTTATCGGAATATCCACCGGCTGACGGGGATGGATGTCCGGCAGGATTTGGCCGGTTCCGCCGGGCAACCAGCGGGATCACCGCGGCACGGCCGGCGGCGGCGCACGCGGCGGCCAGGAGGCCAATTCCGGCGCCGTACAGTGAGCCGGCCCAACCGCCCGCGGCGGCAACCACCACGAGCCAGAAGACCAGCCCCGTGGCCAGCGCAAAGGCGCAGACATGCAGCCACTGCCTGCGAAGTCGGCGGAGCGGCCAGGCCGCCAGGATGGCCAGCGGCAGGCCCAGGATGGAGGCGAACGGGAACCCGTAAATGAGGGAGATCGGCAGGAAGTACCAGCCCAGGCCGGTGTCCCCTCCCGTGGCAAGCAGGCTGGCCGCCGTCATCCCGAGGCAGAAGAGGACAAAGGTAATCAGCCAACCCAGGAGCAGGGCAGGGGCCCCATACCGCATGCTGAAGCGGACCTGGCGTGATTGAGACCGCCCCGGTCCGGACATGTCAGCGGCCCCTTGCCATGATGTCCGCCAGCGCTTCACCGAGGTCCGGATGCCGCCACGTGAATCCGGCGCCTTTCAATGTGGCCGGCTGCACCCACCGGCTTTTGAGCACCAGCTCGGGTTCCGTGCGGATCAGCACTGCCCCCATGTTCAACAGCCAGGCCGGGGTGGGCAGCCCGAACGGGACACCCACAGCCCGGCGAACCCCCGCCATCAGGGTGGCGTTGTCGACAACGTTCGGTGAACCGATGTTGACGGGGCCTGCCATTTCAGGGTGGTCGTGCAGGAACAGGACGGCCCGGAACAGGTCATCGACATGGATCCAACTGAATTCTTGCCGGCCCGGCCCCATGGCCCCGCCCAGGCCCAGCCTGGCCAGGTTCACGAAGGGCCGCATCGCGCCTCCGCCCGGGCCCATCACAATGGTGATCCGCAGCGGAATCTTTCGCGTCCCGGGCGCCGGTGCAGCATCCAGTGCTGCCTCCCAGCCCCGCGCCACGGCGACCGAAAAGCCGGAGCCAAGTTCGCCGTCGTGCTCGGTTTGGGGGCAGTCACGCGCATCCCGGTAGATGGTGCCGGTGCTGGCGTTGAACCAGTCGCGCGGCGCGGTGCGGCAGGCGGCGATGGCGCGGCCCAGTTCCTCCGTGGTTGCCAGGCGCGAGCGCACAATCTCCGCCATGTTGCGGGTGTTGTAGCGGCATGAGACGGACTTGCCGGCCAGGTTTAGGA
>NZ_JAJLOZ010000131.1:0-3201 GCF_025548615.1 Arthrobacter sp. A2-55
GGCTAATAGCATTAAATCGCTATGACCGGAGGCCTGAGGTCATGCCCAGGTTTGTTTGCCTGTATATGGTTGCATATTCAACTACTACCCGAAGATTGCTTGGACTCTTTATCCATGGTCACCGGCGACAGTTGTTTGGACGCCGTAGATAGGCCAGCCTTCTAGGGGTCCCGCGGGGGCTAAGACAGGAAGGCTTTGACGCACCCTCAGCGTGTCAAAGCCCTTCCTGTCTTAGCCCCCCGCTGTTGCACCTTTGTTCTTGATGGGTTGAGAGTGTCCGTCGCGTTCTTGAGGTAGCTTTACAGACTTGGCTTGGTCTGTGCGTCGTGGGAATGGTTCGCCCACGCGGAGTGTCTCACTTCCAAGGAAACGGGACGTTCCCCGGCGGGACTCACCCGGGCCCGAAGTATCCGGGAATCACGCGTAACCTTCCCGTCCCAAAGTTATGCCACAACCGGCCGCCGGCTCCCGCGTACGGAACCAAGATCCGGTACGGTGCAGGCATGGATATTGGATACGCGCGGGTCTCAACGGCAAAGCAGAACCTGGGGCGCTAGCTGGCCGCCCTGGCGGACGCCGGCATCACGGCCGAACACATCCATGTGGACAGGAAATCCGGGGCCACCACGGACCGCCCAGGACTCACCGCGGCCCTTGCCCAGGTCCGGACCGGGGACGTGCTGGTGGTACACACCCTGAACGGCCCAGTACTCCTGAACGTGTCGTGAGCCGCCAAGGTTCGTTTACTGGGCGAGATGGCGGATGTATTGGTAGACAGTTTCGCGGCTGATGCCATATTCGCGGGCCAGGGCTGCTTTCGGTTCCCCGGCAACGGCACGTCGGGCTAATTCTGCCGCCTGTTCGGCGGTGAGGGCTTTTTTGCGGCCGCGGTAGGCGCCCCGTTTTTTGGCCAGGGCGATGCCTTCGCGTTGGCGTTCACCGATGAGGGCGCGTTCGAATTCCGCGAACGCGCCCATGACGGAGAGCTTGAGGTTTGCCAGGGGCGAGTCTTCGCCGGTGAAGACCAGGTTTTCCTTCACGAACTCGATGCGCACACCCTTGCCGGTCAGTTTCTGAACCACGGAGCGCAGGTCATCGAGGTTGCGGGCCAACCGGTCCATACTGTGTACGAGAACGGTGTCCCCGTCGCGGGCAAACCTCAGCAGCTCCTCCAACTGAGGCCGCTTGGTGTCCTTGCCCGATGCCTTGTCCGTGAACATCCTGGCGACCTGGATGTTGTCCAGTTGCCGCTGCGTGTTCTGGTCCAGACTGCTGACCCGAATATATCCCAGACGCTGGCCGCTCACAGTACCTCCACTAGTGAAACTGTCAGGATGAAATCTACGACCTTCGCCCGCATGTGTCAATAAATAAAAAACATAACTTTACTCTGACAGGTGACATGTCATCATGCCTGACGTCCGGTTGGGGCATACCTCAAACTGACATCGAAGATCAAACACGCAATCCTGTTCCGTTGCCACTCAGACCCCAAGGCAGCTTCGCGTGTAGGCACTTGCGCATCCATCTCGATATAGGTAGATTACCGGCATGGACAGTTTGCCAAGAATTACGGGCGCAACGGTGGATGTTTTGGAGGCCCTGCTTGCCAGCAGGGACCAGTGGGGATTGCTGATCATTAAGGAAACGGGCCGTCCGCCCGGAACTGTCTACCCGATCCTGGACAGGCTCGAGTCGGCCGGATGGGTGACATCGGCATGGGAGTCCTCAAGCGAACGCCCCGGGCCACGGCGTCGTTTCTATGCGCTGACAGCAGACGGCCGGGCTGCTGCCGTTGACGCCTCGCGTAAATTCCGGGCGAAGGCATCACCCTCGGCAAGAACCGCGCCCAGGCCCGTGGGGCTGGGCACATGAGCCGCCCAGGCCACCTGATACTCAAGATTGCCGTCTTGCTGTCACCGGTGGAACTCCGCGAAAGGAAACGAGAAGAGTACCTGGCCGATTTCCGGGATGCCGCGCTCTGTGGCATCCCGGAACGCCAGGTCGCCTGTGGTGCATTGGGGGCATCACTGCGCGCGCGAACGAAAGCAGTCCAACGAGGTCTCGCAGCGACTGAGTCAACCGAAAGGAAGAAACACATGAAAGCAGCACTATCGTCACTCGGGGCGGCAGCACTTCTGGCCGCAGCCGGCCTTGGCGTTTCGCTTCCGGCAACGTCGGCATCGCCGAGCGTAACGCACCTAACGAACGATGAAATGCAAAAGAACGTCGGCTGGACCGACATCTCCACACTGAACATCAGCAATGAACCAGCAACGTCCATGCCAATAGGGCAGCCCTAGAATATTCAACCAGCCGGATTCGCCGTCATCTTTATGCGATATAGATCGAGTAAGGTCTAATGGGTTCTAGCCTTGCATCAGCAGGCCGCAATCGTGGGCGGCCGGAGAAATTCGAACGGCTCCGGCTGCCCGCCAATTATTGGGAGGCAACAACTTGAAAACTATTACGCGCACGCTTCTGGGGATGGTGACGGCTGGATTGTTGTGCTTCGTACTGGCCGTTCCAGGGGCACAAGCCAATGATTCGGTCGTACCCGATGGTTCAGCGCTGCTCGAATCGGCCACGTCTCCGGTCGAGATGGGGTGGATCGATCCCGCTTCCCTGAACATCGTTGGATTTGAAGGACCCGCCACAAGTTCGGCGGCGTCTCCTGCCGAACTGGCCAAGTTTCAGACAGCCTTGCCCCAACTGCCAGCCACGCAGCGTAGTGGGATTCAGCCGCTGACCACACAGCCCAATTGCGCGGGCCGCATCGACTTCTACCGGTGGGTTCTTGAAAATGGAACCACCTATTGTTTCGCAAACGCTGGCGAACTCTATGCCAGCCCTGGAGTATGGGGCGTGCGGTACTTGTGTCCCGGCAACAACGTTGGTCGCACGTTGTATCAGGATGGAGTTGGGGTCAACATGTGGAGCTTGTGGCGCGGCCCGATGGCCAACTACAACACCTGTTACGACTTCGGTGGCCCCGTTGCGGGCAAGGGGTTGCAGATCCAATAGCGATTACGCGATTGTCCCGCCATCGCGAAATGCATCCGCATCCATCATCGCCTGCGCAGGGTAAGTGCCTTCACTTATGGCGGGCTGACAGTTTGCGATAGAGAACGACATCAATAAGGGTGCAGGGCATTGCCGAAACCGGCGATGCCCTGCACCCTTCCATGTGTGATGCAGTTC
>NZ_JAJLOZ010000132.1:0-3093 GCF_025548615.1 Arthrobacter sp. A2-55
AGGGGCCTCCCACCATTTAACACACCAAACACCAGGCACACCACGCAACGCCACAATGGCCACCCCCCGGGGTGGCCACAACAGTTTAAGCACCCCACACCCGCACCGCGGCACATCCCTGCCGCGGCGCACCCTCGCCGGGCACGGCCGTGTCCGCAGGCCCGCCGCTGGGAGCGGGAACCAGCCCCGCGCCCTGTCGTCCCCTGCCGCCAGCCCCGCGGCCTGCCGTGCCAGGGGCCGCGGGAGCCGCCGGACCCTGCGCCCTGCGGTTGGTGGCGGGTGGTGTTGCGCGTCGCGTTCCCTGGCGGTGGTGGCCATCGCTCTGGTGGCGTGGATCTCCACGGCAGACAGGGCCGCGCTCCAGGCCCTGCTGGCGGTCATGACGGCCGGCGGGGGAGTCGGGACCGTGGTCCTTCTCCTGCTGCTGCTGGCCGTCATCCCCGTGATGCGGGAGATGCACCCCCGCCGTTCCGTACGGAACACGGCCGCCATCCGGCACTGGAGGCGGGTCCTGCCCGGGCGGGAGGCGTACAAGGTTTCCTACCTTGCCCTGTACCCGCAAACCGGCGAAGGCCTGGCCTTTGCCAGGGCGGCCATAGAATACGTGGTCCCGGCCGGCGCGCCGCTGTACGCCGAAGCACGCAGTGTCAGCCACAAAACCATCTATGCCCGTCGTGGCCTCCACCAGCTCGCGACCGCTGACGGGACGCCCGCCCTGGCCATGGGAACCCGCTAAGCAGGCTGCGGCAGCCGCCGCAGCGGATGTCCTGCACTGGCACGGCGGACGCCGGGGGAGTCCTCGAATTCATGTGGTGGAGTCGTGTTTATTTGGTAGTAATCGTAGTAGTATTACTACTATGATTACTACCAAGGGAGGGCCGCCATGGCCGAGCAGTCAGTCAAGGATCGCGTTTACGCCGCCGC
The DNA here is from genome assembly GCF_025548615.1 of Arthrobacter sp. A2-55. Lineage (NCBI taxonomy): Bacteria > Bacillati > Actinomycetota > Actinomycetes > Micrococcales > Micrococcaceae > Arthrobacter > Arthrobacter sp. A2-55. The sequence continues at coordinate 925 of NZ_JAJLOZ010000132.1, forward strand.
CGAGCGCATTAGCGCGGAGAAGAACCCCACGGTCGCCACCGTGCGCGAAGCTGCCGGCGTGTCCAACGCCGATGCGACCAGGTTCCTGAAGGAATGGCGGGCCGAGCGCGACAGTGCCGGTTCCAAGATCGCTGCCACCCCGGCCACCATCACCGAGCAGGCCCTGCGCCTCGCCGGGACCGTGTGGGCGGAGGCAGTCAGCACGGCCACGGCCGAGCACGCCATCATCGAAAAGGCCTGGCGGGATGAAAAGGCCCACAAGGACCGTGAAATCAACGAACTCGCCGCCGACCTCGACACCGCCGCCCGCACCCACCAGGAGAACGTCAAGGAACTGAAGGCACAGGTGGAGGAAAGCAACCAGGCAGCCCGCGACAACGCAGCCGCCGCGGCCGAGGCCCGCGAGCAGCTGGCGCTTGCAGCACGGAAGCATGCCGAAGATATTGCGGAGCTCAAGAGCCAGCTCGCCGAGGCCCGGGCCACCGTCGCCACTCTGCAACAAACCCAGGACGCGCTCATTGCCCGGATTGAACCGCAGGCCAACGACGGAGGGAAGAAGTAAAGCCGTCCTCGCGGACCCAGGCCTGGAGGATTTCACCCCGGGACAACATCCAAACCACCCGCGGTGGAAATTCGGTCAGGGACTGGTTTTGTCAGCAGGACGGCGCGGGCAGTCGGCCGTTTCCTGCAATCGCAGTCAGTCCTGGGAAGCTGGGTTCTGGGCCCAATCCAGTGCTGTGCTCAGGTCGTCCTCGCTGGGCAGGGCTGCTTTTTCGTTGGAGGGGAGTGTCTCGTAGGTGTAGCTCGAGACGGCCATGGGGGAGCCGGCCTGGTTGAGTGCGTAGCGGACGGTGTGGTCCTTGTGGCTGCCGCAGACGAGGATGCCCACGGTAGGGGCATGGGCTTCCCTGCGGAGTCGGTCCTCGACCAGGGCGATGTAGAACTGAAGCTGCCCGATGTGGTCCGGCTTGAACTTGCCGGTTTTGAGCTCGATCACGACATAGCGCAGCTGCTCGACATGGAAGAAGAGCAAGTCCAGGTAGAAGTCGTCGCCGTCGACGTCGAAATGTACTTGGCGGCCGACGAAGGCGAACCCGGGTCCGAGCTCGCGCAGGGTTTCGACCATGCGGTCCATGAGCCGCTGTTCTAGGTCGCGTTCGGCTACTTCACCCGAGAGGCCGAGGAATTCAAAATTGTAGGGGTCCTTGGCGATTTGTTGGGCCAGTTCGGAATCGGGTGCGACGAGCTGCCGGGCAAAGTTTGACGGCGCGGCACCGGATCGCTCAAGCGTTTTGTTCATGATCATGTTCATGAGCACGTTGCGGGACCATCCGTGCTCGACCGCGGCCGCCGCGTACCAGTTGCGCGCGTCATGGCCGAGCTTCTTGTCCAGTAGCACCGTGATGTGGCCCCACGGCAATTGTCCAACAGCCTGTTGGACAATTGGCTCCGGCCAGGCCGCGGCAAACCCGCGCATGTAGAACAGGTTGGAACGGGAGAGGCCCTTCATGTCAGGGAATTCCGTGTGCAGGTCCTGGGCCAGGCGGCCAATGACACCACTGCCCCAACCGTCCTGTTCCTGGCGGGTGAGGATGTCCTGTCCGATGGACCAGTACAGGCTGATCAGCTGTGTATTAACAGTCCGGCGTGCCTGCGCCTGTGCCGACCGCACCCGTTCCTTGAGGGAATCGAGGAGGAGGCCGTAGTCGTCGGGAATGGCAAGGTCGCCGGAATCGGTCATGGGCTTCATTCTATCGACCTGATGGCCGGCAAAAGCTGTCTCGCCTCCGTCGTCTAACACGACCGGCTCTGGTGTCATGAGTACTTGACGCGCTAGGACAAGTCAAGATAGCTTGACGTTTATGACTGAGAACAATCCACTCCAGATGCCGCCGGACCTCCCTGAGTACATTGGCGTCTGGTCCACCTACCAACAGCGCGCTGTATGGGGGCGCGTAATCGCCCGGGGCGGAAACGAGGACATTGCGCTCCAAGCCCTCTCCGAGCTCCCCGAGGCAAGTGCGCTCGACGCTCTCAAAGCAAATAGGGCAGCAGTCGATCTGCTCGTCGGCCGCCGCTGGCACGTCATGGAAGAAGCACGCGAGGCAGGTGCAACGTGGGAAGCAATCGGTGATGCCCTCGGGATCACCAAGCAAGGTGCGCAGGACT
>NZ_JAJLOZ010000133.1:0-3076 GCF_025548615.1 Arthrobacter sp. A2-55
ACGTGCCAACCCCTGACGCCGCCGCCCACCAACAACTTCCCCGGCAGCACAGTGGTGGCGGACAACCTGGAATCCGGGTCGCTCGGAAATTGGTCGGTCCAGACCAACGGCAGCGGCACGGCCACCGTGGTGGGCAGCCCTGTCTACACCGGCGGCTGTGCCGGCTACCTGCACACCACCTCAACGAAGGGGTCGCTGGCCAACGCGTCCGCGGCCATCCCGGCGGGCACGGCGGAAGTGTATACAGACGGCTACTTCGACCTCGCCACGGCCGGCACCGGCACCGGGGCCTCGAACCCGTTCTTCCGCTTCTTCAACGGCAGCACGAGGATCGCCACCGTATACCGCTACGCCAGCAACGGCCAGCTGTGGCTGGAAACGCTCTCCCCCACCGCGGGCTGGGTGCGAACCCGGCTGACCACCCAGGCACTGTCCCTCAGCGCGTGGCACCATGTGGAGGCCGCCTTGCTGCCCAATGGGACGGCGACCACCGTGGAGGTGTGGCTGGATGATTCCCTGGTGTACTCCAGCACCGGCGTGAACGGACCCGCCGTCCCTGTCACGTCCGTGATGATGGGCAGTGAAAGCACCAACCAGCAGGGCGATTTGTACTTTGACAACGTGCTGATCAAGGCCGCCACTGCCGTCCAGAACAACTGCGACGCCGCCGTGCCCAGCAACACCATGCCGGGGCAAACGGTGGTCGCGGACGGATTTGAGTGCGGCAACCTGTCGAAGTGGACAGTGCACATGGGAGGCGACGGCACGGCCGGCACCCAGACGGGCACCGTGTTCGACGGCACCACGGCGGCCAGCCTGGTCACCAGCTACAACACCGGCTCCCTGGCGAACATCTCCCACGAGCTGCCGGCCGGATCCGTCCAGTCGGACGTGGACGGGTGGTTCAACATCACCGCTGAGGGGCCCACGGGCAATGACGTCCCGTACTTCCGCTTCTTCACCGGAGCCACGCGTTTCGCGGACATCTACCGCTACAACTCCACGGGCCAAATGTGGCTGCGGGTGTTGACGCCGGCCGGCACTTTCTCCTACGTGCGGCTGACAAGTTACGCAATTCCGCTGGACACGTGGCAGCACGTGCAAATGGAAGTCATTCCCAACGGGGCCGCCACCAGCATCAGCATCTGGCTCAACGACGCCCTGCTGTACTCATCCACCGCCGTGAGCACCTCGGCCACCAACGCCACCACGGTGATGTTGGGTTCCGAGCATGCCCCGCAACCGGCATCCATCAACATTGACGACGTTATCGTCAAGGCGGAGTAGTCCCGTGACACAGAGCCAGCTTGCAGCACCATCACCGGTCTCCACCGGCGCCCACTTCGACGTCCACGGACTGGTGGGGATCGAAGTGGTGCCCGGCACGCCGGGCGCGCCCCAGCTGGTGGACATGCTGGGGCCGTTCCACACGGCCCGCCGGGCGGAGGAGGACACCCGGATCCTGGTCACCGGAACCACGCTCCCGCTGATCAACCCGTCGCACGCCGAGGACGCCTACCGCTACTCCGACGACACGCTGTTCCTCCCGAGGGACAGGGTCACGGTGACGGCAACGGACGCCGGCTTCACTGTTGCCGGCCGCGGCGAACTGCTCACGGCGGTGATTCCGCTGCTGGACCGGCTGTGCGTGGCGAACGGCGCGGCCATGGTGCATGCGGCCATCGTGAACTACAGGGGCGCCGGCGTGCTCATGCCGGCGTGGGGCGGCGTTGGCAAGACGAGCACCGTGGCCAAGCTGGTGCGGATTGAGGGCGTGCAGTTCATGGCGGACGACTGGGCGTTCCTTCGCTCCGACGGCACCGTCCTGGGATACGCCAAGCCCATGTTCATCAAGGCCCACCACCAGCCCATCTACCCGCAGCTTTTCGAGGGCGCGCACAAGCCGCTGGTCCCGAAGGCGTTGACCAAGCCGCTGGAGAGGGTTTCCACCATTGTCCACCCTGTGATCGTCCGCTATCCCCGCACGGCCGCGTTCACCAGGCACTGGTCCCCGGAGCACCGCATGGTCACCCCGGAAGAGGCGTTTGGTGCCGAAAACATTGCCACCGAGGCACCAACCCGGGTGGCCCTGTTCCTGGAACGGCACTCAGGTTTCGATGCCGTGCTGGAGCCGCGCAGCGCCGACTGGCTGACCACCCGCATCGTGGGCAACTTCCACACCGAGCTGCCCGGCGTGTCCCGGAGCCTGATCGAGGCCCTGGGCGCCACCGGCCTGGTCCCGCTGGAGCGCTACTTCTCCGACAAGGCCAAGGTGGTGCGCCGGGGGCTGGGCGGCATCCCGTGCCACGTGCTGAAAATCCCGGTGGACTGGTCCGCCGACCGCGCCAGCGACCACGTCACCGCCACCGTCCAGGCGCTGCTCAATGAATGGGCTTAGCTCGGTGCGCGGCCTGGCTGACTGTGTGGCCCCGGTCCGGCTTTCGGCCGGGACGACGGCGGCCGGCAGCCGCCGTCGAACAATTCTTTATCTGCTGGCGGCACCCGTCGCCGGTCAATCGGCGAAGCGGGCAAGGCACCCGCTGGCTGCGGCGTGCGCCCAAGGGGACGGCGTCGGCTATATGGAGGTGGCATTGTGAACAGGCCAAAAGCAGGCATCCGAACCATGATGATGACGGCGGTGCTTGCCTTGACGGCGGGCCTGGCGGCAACAGCCGCCACGCCGCCCCCCGGCAGCTCGCCCGGAGCCAGCCCGACAGCAACGGTGGCCACACAGCCGCCCCCGGCCACGACTCCTGCCACCACGGCGCCAACTGCTTCCAGCCCGGCCAGCGCAACACCGACCACGCCTCCGGCAACTACCAATGCCACCACCGCGCCGGCCAGCACTACGTCGCCACCGGCACCCGAGCCAACACCCACGCCAACTCCCACATCAGCGCCCAAAACAACCGTGAAGGCTGGCGCCACATCCGCGCAGGCCACACTCGCCCCTGCGTGCCTGCCCGCCACGGCGCAGCCCACCAACGGCTTCCCCGGAACCACCGTGCTGGCCGACAACTTTGAATCCGGCACCCTTTCCCAGTGGAAGGTCTGGGCCGCCGGAACCGGCACGGCA
>NZ_JAJLOZ010000134.1:0-3038 GCF_025548615.1 Arthrobacter sp. A2-55
GGTTGATGCCGTAGTGACGGCCGCGGCCGTGGCGGTGTCCGAAACCGGCACGATCATGCTCGACGGCAGCCCGGACCAGGGACGGCGCATCATTTCCCTGGTGCCCGACCGGCACATCTGCGTGCTTCATGCCGGGCAGGTCGTGGAGGTGCTGCCCGAGGCCATTGCGCGCCTGGAGGCAACCCGGCCGCAAACCTGGATCAGCGGCCCCAGCGCCACCAGCGACATCGAGCTGGAGCGCGTGGAAGGCGTCCACGGCCCCCGGACACTGGACGTGCTCATCCTGCAGTGACAGCCCACTGCCTGCACGGCGGTCTGTGTGTCCGGCGGCGCCCCTCGAGCTGTGAGCGTGGGCTGACTGGCAGCGGTCAGTGCCTGGGCTGATCGGGTGTCAGTTTGCGCCCCTTGAGCCCCGGAACAGCGTGTCCAGCCATATCCCTCGCCTTGACTCGGCAAGTAGTGCCTTGGGTGAGCCGAAAGTTCTGGCGCGAGGATGTTTGCACTAAATTGTGGTTGTCGGGCACGACGATGTCGAGCAGTCGTCATGCTTGGTGGCAGACGGAGAAGCAATTCTCCGTCTGCCACCGTTGATCGGTGGTGGGACGGGGATCAAGAAGCGGCCCAATCAGGCCGGGCCGGGATCCGTCTCCCACGCGCTTTATGCAGTCCATGCCCGTCACTTTCTTGAGCCAAACTGAATTGGCGCGGTCGGGCAGGTGATGAACGGCCACCAAATCGGTGTCTTGATTACCAGCCGTCTGAACTTATGTCTAGCCCGGATTTTTCATGATGCTCGGGTTGCCGGCCCGGTCGGAATTTGTTTCCCTTCCGGGCCGGTTTTCCGGTTTCGGGCATGAACGTTGGGCCCGTGGTCGCTGGGTGGGCGTCGGATTCCACGCCTCCGTTGTGCTCGTTCAGGGGGTTGAAGGTGCTGGCCAGGTCCTGTTTCAGGCCAGCAGCGGCAGTTTTCGTCGGCGCTGCTTGAGCTCGGAAATGGCGGCCAGGATCGTGGTGGTAGTGCCGGCCTCCGGCGCGTGTTTGGGGATGAGCAGCCACGTCTTGCGGGCACAGGTGATGAGTTTCCCTGCGGTCGCGAAGAGCCTGTACCGCCACCGTTTCACGTCCCACCTCTTGGCGGTGTGGCCGGTGGGCAGTGCTGCCAGTTGCAGCCAGGAAAGCAGGTTCATGGCCAGGGCCGCAATATTTGCCCAGGCCTGGTTAGCCTTGAAATCGTAGAAGGGCAGCTTGCCGAGGGGCGAGTTCTTCAGTGTTTTGATCCGGTTCTCACACCTGCCCCGGCCCCTGTGCCGGGCATCCAGGGTGGAGCGGTTCGGCCCGCAGGAACAGGTTCGTGCACTCCGGGTAGTCCGCGAGTCCCATGACCTCGGTGGCGTTCACGACCCATGCGTTTTCACGTTCGTCGCCAGCCGCATCAAGGGCAGGTTCCCAGTACTGTTTGTTGCTGATCCAGCCCACCATGCGGGCCTTGGCGACCGGGACCGGGTAGGAAACACTGAACTGCACCTCCAAGACCGCCAGGTGGTTCAGGAATTTCCGGGAGGCGCCGGCACTGTCGGTGCGCACCAGGATCTTCTCCCCGATGAGTGTCCCGTCTTGGTCGTAGAAGTCGTCGGGGAGTGGGCAACCGCGGCGGCAAAGATCTTGATGTGGTCATCGGCACTGTTCGCGCCGGAATTGCCCGGCCGCATGACCACGGCCAGGATCTCCCCGGTCCCGCGCCCGGTCCCGTAGTCAATGCTGGCAACGAAAGGGGCGAATCCGTACCCGCCCTTGTACGTGCCGACCGCTTGTTCCTTGTACTATGCGAGGTTACGAGGGTGGCATCCAGTTCCAGGATGAGCGGGTCCAAGGCCGTGGCCCGGAGGGCGGGGTTCCGGTCCCCGGCAGCCGCCCACACGCGCGACCGCAACTCCCGGGTCATCGTGGCAAAGCAGTAATCGAAAAGGTCGGGATTGGCCACGGTACGTTCGAAAAAGCGTGAGATCGTAGCGTTCGAGGCGACCTTGCCAAACACTCCGGGGCTGGCGCGCAGGATGTCCAGGTCGCTGACGTGCTCACCGCCGGCAGCGAGCATCAGCGCCAACGAGCCCAGAATCGTGCCCGGCCGGTACATGGCACCGGACGGGACGAACTGACCCAAACGTTCCTCACACAACTCACGGAAATCCAGCACATCAACGAACGAGGTGAGCACGTTCAACCCGGCATGCGAGACCAGCGACTGGCCCGTCGTGGCGACCAAAGGTGAGGGGAAAACTCCGGTATGTTGGCGGCCAGCAGAACCTGCCCACTGGCGGCCAGTCCGTGTGGCCATGTGGTGGCCGCCAGTGGGCACGGTCCGGGCCTGAATGTTGCTGAATTTCTGCCCACCCCGTCGCGCCAAAATGGGGACGCCAGGCTGACGATGAGTTTCGCCGTTGAGGGCCCGTCACTCATCGGCCGGGGCGGATTGGCGGCCAGCGTGGGTGCATCATGGCCATCGTCCGCCGACGGCTGGTGAGAGGCTCGTGGTGAGGCCGCCGTTGAGCGTTCTGGCCACGGAATGAGTATCGGAGAGCTGTTTGATTTCACTGGTCTATGTGGCCGCCTCGCGCCCCTGAGCCCCGCTATGCCGTGCACAGCCGGTCGCAGCCATCGGAGAGGCTGCTCCATCCCGCAAGGCGATGGGAGCGTTGGAATAGCATTGGCGTCGCGGGCCAAAGCGAATTAGTGGCCGTCCTTTGTCGCTGACGTCCGCGTCCGCACCGGTCTTGACACAGCCGTGTAGGGCGCTTCTGGGTGCGCCGCCGGCCTCCGGTTCATCAGCGCCGGCATGAGTGGCGCGTGGAAGGAAACCCGCACTGGATTCAGACCGAAAGGCGTGGCCACCGGCGGGCACCGAAAGTGGCCATTGAGCCCAAAATGATCGAAATCCTGTTGGCCACCAGTGGGCAGGTTCTGCTGGCCGCTAACACCGGTATTCTTAAGCATCGAAAGGGTGCTCCCTTGCAACCAGGAAATAATGGCTTAGAAAATCT
>NZ_JAJLOZ010000135.1:0-2744 GCF_025548615.1 Arthrobacter sp. A2-55
TATTCCGGGTATTCCCTGTGAAAATCCTGGAATGGCGTCTGAGGCCGGAACGGGCATGGGACGATCGAATCCTGGCCCCCTTGCGTCCGGGGCCCTGAGGAGACTTGCATGGAACCCAACAAGAACATCGATGCCGCACGCCAAAAGGCCGCGGGAGTACTTGCCGCACAGAAGGCCAGGGAACGGCGCAACCGCATCCTGACCTGGTCCGGTGTTGGAGTTGGCGTGATCGCGGTGGCCGTTGTGGTGGGGGTCGTGGCCGGCACCAGCGGCGGTGGAAATGCCCAGGCAGCCGCCAGCAAGAGCGCAACCACGGCCGTTTCAGCGGCCCAGGGATCCACACAGGCACCGCCGTGGGCCGCTCCGGCCGACGCCTCGGCCCGGGCCCAGGCGGCCGGGCTGTCCATGCTGACGGCCGAAGGCACGGCCGAACACATCCACACCCATCTCAGCATCACCGCCGACGGCAAGGCAGTCACGGTGCCGGCCGACATCGGCATAGACCTCAACGCCCAACTGATCTCGCCCCTCCACACACACGACACCACCGGCATCATCCACGTGGAATCGCCCGTGGTGAAGCCCTTCAACCTGGGCGAAGTGTTCACGGAATGGAATGTGGCGCTCTCCGCCGGCCAGGTGGGCTCCTACGGCACCTCCGGCGGCTACACCATCACCACGTTCGTGAACGGCAAGCAGCGCGCGGGCGACCCCGCCTCGATCCAACTCGCCAACCACGAGGATGTTGACATCGTCATCACCAAGGGAACAGCCACGGCCTCCGCGCCCGCCGCGTTCACCTGGCCCGCCGGGTACTGACCCCGACGGCCCCCGTCCGCCAGCCGAAGCCCCGCCGCCTACTGCATGGTGAAACGGCGGGCCACGGCGTTGTTCAGCCCGGGATTCCGCAGAGCCCAGGCCACGGCCGCGTTGCGCACTGACAGGAACGACGCCGGCTGGGGGCGTCCCAGCGCCATGTTCAGTCCCGCCAGGCGCGAGGCCCGCCGCGCAGCGGCCATCCTGCCCTGCTGGTACCTTTCCAACAGGCGGCCCGTGGGCCGGCCGGCCAGGGCAGCCGCCATGATCGGCGCGAGGGCAGCAGCGTCCAGCCAGCCCAGGTTCATGCCCTGGCCCCCGATGGGGCTGATCTGGTGCGCGGCGTCGCCCACCAGCACCACCCTGCCCTGCACCAGCCGAACGGCCAGCCGGGACCGCACACCAAACGCACTGAGCATGCTATTGGCGCCCGGATCCACGGCAACGCCCGTCCGCCGGAACACATGCCCGGCCAGGCAGTCCGCGGTGGCGCCGTCAAGGAGAACATCCGTGTGCACCACCCACCGGCGCAGCCCGCCCGGCAGCGGGAAGGACTCCACAATTCCTGCCGGCTCCAAATAAAGTACGGCCGTGGCGCCGTCCGCGCCCGAGTCGGGGAAGTCGCCCATGAGGTACGTGTCGGGGTAGTCGCGGCCCCTGGTGGGGATGCCCAGTTCCCGGCGGACGGTGGAGTGCGCGCCGTCGGCCCCCACCGCCAGCCGGGCCCGCGTGACTCCGCAGTCACCCGCACCGCTGCCAACCGCATGGCTGCCACCCGCCTCTCCCGCCCCGGCGGAAGGCGAGGTGTGCAGCGTGACGTGACTTCCGGCGTCGTGCACGGAATCGACCCGGACACCGCGCCGGAGGGCGCCGGGGGCCAGGCTGCGGAGACGCGCCTCGAGAATGGCCTCCGTGCGGGCCTGCTTGAGGGTCAGGATGAACGGGCTCGACGGCGACGCCGCGGCGAAGGACACTCCCTGGACCAGGCGTCCCCGGCTCCGCGCAATGCCGTTGCGGATGGGCAGGCCCTCGGCCGTCAGCGCCCCCGCCACGCCGGCCTCCCGGAGTGCGGAGAGCGCCGGCGGGTGGATCCCGATGGCGCGGGAATGCGGACTCGGGCTGCTGCGCTGTTCCAGGATGGTCACGTCCAGGCCCTGCTGAAGCAGCAGAATCCCCAGGTACAGGCCCACGGGCCCTGCTCCGACAATGGCGACGTCGGCCATGGCAGCTCCCGCAGGGCCCCGGGCGTCAGCCATGAGCGCCGCCGGGACGGAAGGTCAGCAGGTTGCGGTACGGGCGTTCGGGCTGCACGTCCCAGCCAGGCCGGGCGGCGGCGAGCAACTCGGCGCCCGTGTAGCTGCGCCGAATGGAGGCGAGGCCGTCGCGGCGGATGAACGATCCCGGGAAGAATGGCAGCGTCCCGGCCCAAAACAGGGCGTACGCGGCGGGGCTGCGGGCAATATCGCAGTGGATTGCGGCCCGCCGGGCCAGCATTTCGGAATCTGCCAGCAGGCCCTGGAGTTCGGCGGGCGAGAGGTGGTGGAGCATGTGGTTGGAAATCACCAGGTCAAAGGTGGCCCCTTCGCGGACCAGCCCGGAGCTGTACGCCTTTCGGTACGTGACCCCGGTGCCTGGCTGCGCTGTGGCAAAGTCCAGGGCACGCTGGTCCGGGTCGATCGCTGTGACCTCGAGCAGCAGCGCATCGCGTTCCGCCCATCCGGCCAGCTTCCGGGCGATGTCCCCGCCGCCGCAGCCAATGTCCAGGATCGTGGTGGGCGCATCGGGGGACAGGAGTGGGCGGATCCGGTGCCGGTACACGCCGTGCCAGCCGGACACCACAGCATTGACCAGCTTGAACTGTGCGTAGGTGCGTGCCAGCCGGACAGGGTCGCAGTCCGGCCGGTCCATTTCCTCCACGGCGTCCGGGT
>NZ_JAJLOZ010000136.1:0-2648 GCF_025548615.1 Arthrobacter sp. A2-55
GGCGGGGACGTGGCCGGTTTTGGCGAGCATTTGGAGGGCGCGGACGACGATGGAGTGGGAGTCGATTTTGAAGTAGCGTCGGGCGGCTGCGCGGGTGTCGGAGAAGCCGAAGCCGTCGGCGCCGAGGGTCGCGAAGTCGTTGGGGAGGTATTGGCGTACCTGGTCCGGGACGGCTTTCATGTAGTCGGTGACGGCGATGACGGGTCCTTCGGCGCCGGCCATTTTCTGTGTGAGGTAGGGGGTGCGGGGTTCCTGTTCGGGGTGGAGGAAGGCGTGTTCCTCGGCGTCGAGGCCGTCACGTCGGAGTTCCGTCCAGGACGTGACGGACCACACGTCCGCGGCGACGTCCCAGTCGGCGGCGAGGATTTGTTGGGCTTCCAGGGCCCAGGGCACGGCGACGCCGGAGGCCAGGAGCTGGGTTTTGGGGCCCTGGATGCTGGCGGCCTGGAGGTGGTAAATGCCGCGGGTGATGCCTTCGGTGTCCATGTGTTCGGGGGCTTTGGGCTGGATGATGGGTTCGTTGTAGACGGTGAGGTAGTACATGACGTTGGGGTCCGGGTGGGTTCCGCCGTACATGCGTTCCAGGCCGTCCTTGACGATGGCCCCGATTTCGTAGCCGTAGGCGGGGTCGTAGGAGATGATCGCGGTGTTCGTGGAGGCCAGGAGGGGGGAGTGGCCGTCGGCGTGTTGGAGGCCTTCCCCGGTCAGGGTGGTCCGTCCGGCGGTCGCGCCGATGATGAAGCCGCGGGCCATTTGGTCCCCGGCGGCCCAGAACTGGTCCCCGGTGCGTTGGAAGCCGAACATGGAGTAGAAGACGTAGATCGGGATCAGGGGTTCGCCGTGGGTGGCGTACGCGGTCCCGGCGGCGGTGAACGCGGCCACGGACCCGGCTTCGTTGATGCCGGCGTGGACGATCTGCCCGCTGATGGATTCCTTGTAGGCCAGGACCAGGTCGCGGTCCACGGAGAGGTAGTTCTGCCCGTTGGGGTTGTAGATCTTCGCGGTCGGGAAGAACGCGTCGATGCCGAAGGTGCGGGCCTCGTCGGGGATGATCGGGACGATCCGCTGCCCGATGCCCTTGTCACGCATCAGGTCCTTCAACAGGCGCACGAAGGCCATGGTCGTGGCGGCGTGCTGCTTGCCCGAGCCGCGGTTCGCGGCGTCGTAGCTTTTCTCCCCGGGCAGGGCCAGGGCGGTGTGGCGGGTGCGCCGTTCCGGGACGAACCCGCCCAGGGCGGCGCGGCGTTCCATCAGGTACCGGATTTCCGGGGCGTCGGCCCCGGGGTGGTAGTACGGGGGCCGGTACGGGTCAGCTTCCAGAACCTCGTCGCTGATGGGCAGGCGCAGGTGGGTGCGGAAGTCCTTCAAGTCCTGCAGGGTCAGCTTCTTCATCTGGTGGGTGGAGTTGCGGGCCTCGAAGTGCGTGCCGAGCCCGTAGCCCTTGACCGTGTGGGCCAGGATCACCGTCGGCTTGCCCTGGAAGTCCAGGGCTGCCTTGTACGCGGCGTAGACCTTGTGGTAGTCGTGCCCGCCGCGCTTCAAATTCCAGACCTCGTCATCGCTGAGGTGCGCGGCGAGTTCCTTGGTCTGCGGGGTTTGGCCGAAGAAGTGTTCGCGGACGAACCCGCCGGACTCGGCCTTGTACGTCTGGTAGTCCCCGTCCAGGGTGTCGTTCATGACCTTCACCAGGGAATGGTCGGTGTCCCGGGCCAGGAGCTCGTCCCATTCCCGCCCCCACAGCACCTTGATGACGTTCCAGCCCGCGCCGCGGAAGAACGCCTCGAGTTCCTGGACGATCTTCCCGTTCCCGCGCACCGGCCCGTCCAGGCGCTGGAGGTTGCAGTTCACCACGAAGGTGAGGTTGTCCAGCTTGTCGTTCGCTGCCAGCTGGAGCAGGCCCCGGGATTCGGGCTCGTCCATTTCCCCGTCGCCCAGAAAAGCCCACACATGCTGCTGGGAGGTGTCCTTGATGCCGCGGTTGTGCAGGTACCGGTTCGACTGGGCCTGGTAGATCGCGTTCATCGGCCCGATCCCCATCGACACCGTCGGGTACTCCCAAAATTCCGGCATGAGCCGCGGGTGCGGGTACGAGGACAGGGCATGGCCCTGCCTGGACTTTTCCTGCCGGAACCCGTCCAGGTCCTCCTCCGTGAGGCGGCCTTCCAGGAACGCGCGCGCGTACATGCCCGGGGACGCGTGTCCCTGGAAAAAGACCTGGTCCCCGCCCCCGGCATGGTCCTTGCCCCGGAAGAAGTGGTTGAACCCGACCTCGTACAAGGTCGCCGCCCCGGCATAGGTCGAAATGTGCCCGCCCACCCCGATCCCGGGACGCTGCGCCCGGTGCACCATGACCGCCGCGTTCCACCGCAACCACGCCCGGTACCGGCGCTCGATCTCCTCATTGCCCGGAAAGACCGGCTCCTGGTCCGCAGGAATCGTATTCACATAATCGGTCGTCGTGACCATCGGCACACCCACACTCTGCGCACCCGCCCGCTGCAACAAACTACGCATAATGAACTGCGCACGCTCCGTGCCACGATCAGCAATCAACGCATCCAACGACTCCAACCACTCAGCCGTCTCCTCCGGATCACGATCAGGCAACTGGTTCGTCAACCCGCTCAAAATATGGGAACTCTCGTCTC
>NZ_JAJLOZ010000137.1:0-2599 GCF_025548615.1 Arthrobacter sp. A2-55
CCCCGTTAAGTGCCCGCTCGGCCGTCGATTCACGGGCCTTCGTTGAAGCACTCGCGCTTTCGCGCCCCGCGGAGGCAGAATGGGACGATCGGCATGGACAGGCCGATCATGGCGCCGACGCGGCGCCCTTGCCGGATTGCGCTCACGGCCAGAGCAGGCCAGATGACTGTTCAGGACCAGACGGGAAAAGGTTCCTGGCCGCAACTGCGTGTCGAGGACTGGCAGGGGACCCGGGACACCGTGCAGCTGTGGACCCAGATCGTCGGCAAGGTCCGCATGGCGCACGCCCCGATGCTCAACCACTGGTGGCAGGTGCCGCTCTATGTGACGCCCCGCGGCTTGGCGACGCACTCCATCCCCCATCCCTCAGGCCCCTTTGACATGGAATTCGACTTCTTCGACCACCGGCTCGCCATCCGGTCCGGCAACGGCTCTGTGGCAAGCGTCGGCCTTGACGCAAAGTCGACGTCGGAATTCTATGCGGAGACCATGGCCGCAGTGGCAGGGCTGGGACTTGAAACCACCATCAGGGCCGTTCCGGTGGAGGTGGATCCCGCCATTCCCTTCGCCGAGGACAGCGTCCACAACTCCTATGACGCCGCGGCAGTCCAGCTGTTTTGGCGCCAGCTGGTCCAGGCCGACCGCATATTGGGCACCTTCCGTTCCTCCTTCCGCGGCAAGGTCAGCCCGGTGCACTACTTTTGGGGAACCATGGACCTCGCCTGCACACGGTTTTCGGGCCGCGCCGCACCCCGCCATGCAGGCGGGCATCAAACTTCGCGGAATGGGTCATGGAGGAGAGCTACTCGCACGAATTGAGCAGTTGCGGTTTCTCCACGCCAGCCATGCTGCAGTGGCGGACCCTGGCCAGTGGAATCGTGCCGCACCGGAGATCGATCCGGAGCGCAGGGCCGGACGCACCAGGATGCCGGAACGGACCCCACCCCTCCCGCAAATCCACCCACCGGGCGTAAAGTTGTGCTGTCCTGAAGCCCGACCAAAGCTAAGGAGATGGCCCCATGGACCACTTCACGGGAATCGATGCCGCAGTTCCGCCCACAGGAACGGGCTGTGTCGAATGCGAGTCCGCCGGAGGGTGGTGGGTCCACCTGCGCCGCTGCGCCCAATGCGGCCATATCGGCTGCTGTGACAGCTCCCCCGCTCAAAACGCATCCGCCCATGCAGCCGCCACTGGCCACTCGATCGTCCGCAGCTTCGAACCGGGCGAAGACTGGTTCTGGGACTACCGGACCAAGAGCTATCTCAACGGCCCGCAGCTGGCCCCGCCCAGCCACCGGCCCGTGGACCAGGGCTCCCCGGGCCCCTCAACCCGCGTGCCCGCGGACTGGCAGAACCACGTCCATTGAACCGGCCGCCACCACGAGGTGGGCGCCAACGCACTTGCCGGAAAGATCCTGCGGAGATCGCCAACGCCTGACCCGCGGCTTTGAGCTTGCCTACCCCAATGCGAGCCTGGGCACCGAAATCGGCACCATCGACTTCAACATCGCCGTCATCCGCTGACCCTGCCCGCTGACCCCGCGGCGTTTCACGCGGCAGCCCGCGCTCCCGGATCAGCCTTTCGCCACCATCCAGGCACGGATGACTGCGGCCAGTGCCGGCTTCTTGGCTTCCAGATCGGCCGCGTCGGCAAAACGCGCAACCCGGGAGACTTCGCCGTCGCCCTCCAGCAGGCCCAGGGGGTCGTCGATGGAAGCCCCCTGGTGGAACATCAGCGTGACAGTCTTCTTCGAGCGCGGAAAGAAGGAGGCTATGTTGCCCCTGTAAATGAACGTGGGTGCCTTCCACTTGACGGCTTCGCCCAGGGCCGGATCGAGGGAGAGGATGTAGGCCCGCACGCTCGCGACCAGCTCGCGCTGCGGGTTGTCGTAGCTGTCGAACCAGGCGTCCACTTCGGGATTTCGATTGCCCACGTCGTGCCTTCCTGTGCTGCATGCGGACCATTTCCAGCCCACAATACCCCTGCTTCCGCTGTGACTTCGCTGACAGGGACTGGCAGACCCTCCCACGTTGCCTCCCGGCGGACGTAGCGTGGAGCTGTTGGAAATTCGCGGCGAACCACGGCCGCGCAAAACCCTCCCATAAACCACAGGAGATCCCCATGTTGACCGTCAACGCCTATGCCGCCCCGTCCGCCACGGGCGCGCTCGTGCCCACCACCATTGAACGCCGGGAAGTTGGCCCGCACGACGTCCTCATCGACATCAAGTACGCAGGCATCTGCCACTCAGACATCCACACGGTCCGCGGCGACTGGGGCCCGCAAACGTACCCGCTGGCCCCGGGCCACGAAATCGCAGGCATCGTCGCCAAAGTCGGCTCAGCTGTCACCCGGCACCAGGTGGGCGACAGGGTGGGCGTGGGCTGCATGGTCAATTCCTGCGGCGAATGCAAAAACTGCCTGGCCGGAGAAGAGCAATACTGCCTCAACGGCAACGTCGGCACGTACGGCTCAATGGACCGCGACGGGACCATCACCCAGGGCGGCTACTCCACCCACGTGGTTGTCACGGAGAACTTTGTGGTCCGCATCCCCGACGGGCTGGAGCTGGACGTGGCCGCCCCGCTGCTGTGCGCC
>NZ_JAJLOZ010000138.1:0-2331 GCF_025548615.1 Arthrobacter sp. A2-55
GAGCGGTTCTTGTGCGCCACGAGGCGCGCTGCTATATCCCCGGTGCAGCCGGGACAAACTCGAAGGGAGGTTTGTGGGTCTGATGGCTTACCCGGATACCGAAAGGTAATGGGGACCGTAGCATGCCAGTAAATCGGCGACCGTGCCCAGGTGTTAGGGGCGGGGCGTCGGGAAGGCCCGCGTGACATGGCGAAGGCTTGATTGCTTGAATCCCAATCTCCAGAAGATGCAAGTTCACATCCACCGGAAATGACACCCGTCGCCGGTGCCGGTCCTGCCAAGGGGAGGAAAAATACTGCGGCAACCTTCGGGATCAGGAGCGATGCCCAATGAGGGCATTTAAGGAGATGAGTGGGGCGCCTAAATCATGCTCGATACGTATAGCAGCGACGAACGTGGGATCACCTACCGGGCGCGAGCCCCATGGTGACGGAGGCCTCGTAGTAGTCGCCGGAGTCACGACCGGCCAAGGAGGACGGGAAAGCCGTCCGCAGGGCGAAGGGGGCCAGATGATGAAAGATGACCGGCAGAAATGAGGTATGCGAAATGCAGAACGCCGAAGCAGTTCTGGGCATCTTGCGTGAACGCGGCAAACGCGGTTTGCCGTGCAATGAGCTATATCGACAACTATTCAACCCAGCGTTCTATCTGTTGGCCTACGGGCGCATCTACTCCAACAAGGGGGCGATGACTCCGGGGGTCACAGCGGAAACGGTGGATGGCATGTCTATGGGCAAGATCGAGGCCATCATTGAGGCCATGCGTCACGAACGCTACCGATTCAAGCCCTCACGGCGGATTCTCATTCCCAAAAAGAACGGGAAGACCCGCCCTCTGGGCCTGCCAACATGGTCAGACAAACTCGTCGGCGAAGTCGTGCGCCTGCTTCTTGAGGCATACTACGAGCCGACGTTTTCCGACCGTTCCCACGGGTTCCGGCCCGGACGGGGCTGCCATACCGCGTTGCGGGAGGTAGACGCTGTCTGGAAGGGAACCACGTGGTTCATCGAGGGAGATATTGCCGACTGTTTCGGATCGCTCGATCACGAAGTGTTGATCAGCATCTTGTCGGAAAAGATTCAGGACGGGCGTTTCTTGGCCCTGATATCGGGCATGCTCAGTGCCGGGTATTTGGAGGACTGGAAATTGGGTGCAACGTTTTCCGGTGCACCCCAAGGCGGTATCGCCTCGCCGGTCCTGTCAAATATCTACCTGCATAAGTTGGATGAATTTGTTGAGAACACGCTCATTCCGGAATACACCCGGGGCCGGTTGCGGAAACGAAATCCCGTATACCGGTCGGTGGAAGCAAAGATACTGAGGGCAAGGCGGCGCGGTGACACTCCAGCAATCAGGGAACTTCGCCGCCAGCAACACGCCCTGCCGAGCCAGGATCCGCAAGATCCTGACTATCGGCGTCTGCGCTACATCCGTTATGCGGATGACCACCTGCTCGGGTTCGCCGGGCCAAAGGCTGAAGCCGAGGCCATCAAGGAGCGTTTGGGGGTGTTCCTGCGTGAAGAACTCAAGCTGGAACTATCTCCGGAAAAGACGCTGGTCACCCACGCCCGCACGGGCGCGGCACGATTCCTCGGCTATGACATCCATGTTGGGCACAATCAGCATTATCAGCGCAAGGGACGTCGTTCCCTGAACGGTGAGATCCAGCTGTCCGTGCCCGATACGGTGATCAAATCGGCTGCGTCCCCGTACCTGTCTACGGGGAAACCCGGACGCCGCCCCGCCTGGATGGCACTCGATGATTACACCATCGTGGCCAACTTTGGGGCGAAGTATCGGGGTATCGCCCAGTACTACATGCTTGCCGTTGACATCCGCAAGATGCACCGGCTGCGTTGGGTCATGGAAACGTCCATGCTCAAAACCCTGGCAGGGAAACATGGCTCCTCGGTGACGAAGATGGCGGCACGCTACAAAGCCAAAATCAACACATCCGGGGGCCTGCGGACCTGTTTCGAGGCCACCCTCGAACGCGAAGGCATGAAGCCACTGCTGGCACGGTTCGGCGGTTTTCCGCTTGCACGACAGAAAAGGGCGTTCTTGAATGATCGCCTGATTACAGGACCGGCATACCCGCACAAGGAGCTGATTATCAGGCTCCGGCACGGTGTATGTGAGATCTGTGGAAGCCGCGACGGGGTGCGAGTGCACCACATCAAGGCTCTCGCCGATCTCGACCGATCCGCAACCGCACCGCCATGGGCGCAGATCATGGCCGCACGACAACGAAAAACACTCATTGTCTGCGGCAGCTGTTACGACCTCACCCACCCGTAACCACTTCGGGAATGGCGTTCACGTTAACATCAT
>NZ_JAJLOZ010000139.1:0-2076 GCF_025548615.1 Arthrobacter sp. A2-55
CTGCCGGGGTTGCCTTCACAGCCGCCGCGGGGGCAGGCTTGCTCGCCGCCGGCTTCGCAGCCGGGAAGGCGTCGCGAAGTTTCTTCACAACGGGGGCTTCAATGGTGGAGGACGCTGAGCGAACGAATTCGCCGAGTTCCTGCAATTTGCTCACTGCCTCTTTGGAAGTGATGCCGAGCTCTTTTGCAAGCTCGTGGACGCGGGCCTTGGCCACATTTCTCCTGTCTCGGCCCGCACCGGACAGGTACGAACCGCTTAATTCTTACTGCAACATTCCATGTCGGAATGGGCGGCATGAGTGAGCACGAAGATGCTCATTTTTGGGCACTCATCGCTGGGTACTCATCGGGTTTCCATCGGTTTTCTGACCCGCTTTCACAAAGGGACAATGTCGGTTGACGGTGGTTCAGTCGGCTTGGCCGGAAAAGCCTGCAAACTCGGCTTCCAAGCCGCCCGCGCTGGTCACGCCCGGAAGGGCCCGCCCAATGGCGCGGCGCTTGAGCGCCAGTTGCAAACATTTCGTGCTGGGGTGCAGCCACGCTCCCCGGCCAGGCATGCGACGTCGTAAATCAACCAGCGCCTCCGGCTCGCCGGTTTCGCTGGCTGACTTGACCAGTCGCACTAATTTTTCCCGGGCATCGGTTTTCCTGCAACCAATGCAGGTTCGCACAGCTTCGGAGGAGGCAACGGACAAGGTCCGCGCTTCTTCAGCGTTCTTTCCCAACTATGCAACCCTTACTGGCCATACCGGACGGTGCCTGCCCAATCAGCTTGTTCAAAACTTGTTCAAAACTGCTGGCAGGCAGCCCGGACACCCGGTCCCCACTATTCTACCGTGCCAGCAAGCCGCTTTCCTATTCTGCGGCGGCGTCGGAGATGATGTCGATCCGCCATCCCGTCAGCTTTGCCGCCAGGCGGGCGTTCTGCCCTTCCTTGCCAATGGCCAGGGACAGCTGATAATCGGGCACCACCACCCGTGCGGAACGTCCGTCCGCATCCACGATGGTGACGGAAATCACCTTGGACGGGGAGAGGGCGCTGGCGATAAATGCGGCCGGATCCTCGCTGAAGTCAACAATGTCGATCTTTTCGTCGTTAAGTTCAGTCATGACGGCCCGGACGCGGGACCCCATTTCCCCGATGCAGGCGCCCTTGGCGTTGACGCCGGCCTTGTTGGCCTTGACCGCAATCTTGGTGCGGTGCCCGGCCTCGCGGGCGAGGGCAACAATCTCCACGGTGTTGTCCGCGATTTCCGGGACTTCCATTTCAAAGAGCTTGCGCACCAGGCCCGGGTGGGAGCGGGACAGGGTGATGGACGGGCCCTTCAAGCCGCGGTGCACGTCAACCACGAAGGCGCGCACGCGGGTCCCGTGGCGGTAGCTCTCCCCCGGCACTTGCTCGTTGGGGGGCAGCACACCCTCCACGGCGCCGAGGTTGACCTGGATCATGTTGGGGTTGTTGCCCTGTTGGATCTGCCCGGAGACCAGCTCGCCCTCCTTGCCGCGGAATTCGCCCAACACGTTGTCATCCTCCACGTCGCGCAGGCGCTGCAGGATGATCTGGCGGGCGGTGCTGGCGGCAATGCGGCCAAAACCGGCGGGGGTGTCGTCGAATTCGCCGATCCGCTCCCCTTCCTCATCCACCTCTGCCGCCCAAATGGTGACGTGGCCGCTCTTGCGGTCCAGCTCTGCCCGGGCGTGCTCGATGGCGCCCGGAGACTTGTGGTAGGCCATCAGCAGGGCCTGCTCGATGGTGGGGATGAGAAGATCCAGCGGGATCTCGCGTTCACGCTCCAGTATTCGCAGCGCGCTCATATCGATATCCATGGTCAGCTTTCCTCTCCATCGACCGCGTTGCCGCTGGTCGGCTCAAAATCCAAATCAAGCTCGGCCTCATCCAGGCGAGCAAACTCTATTTCCACAACGCCCCGGCGAATCACGGAGAACAATACTTTCTCGGGTTCGCCCTGTTTGGGCTTCATGCCCTTCTTCACGGGCAGTTCCGGCCGCAACATCACGCCGTCGGGCTCCACCGCAAGAATCCGGCCCACCAGGTTTTCCCGGTCAATGGCGTTGA
>NZ_JAJLOZ010000014.1:0-62752 GCF_025548615.1 Arthrobacter sp. A2-55
CTGCCCGGCAAAGTCCTCCCGGTCCGGCTCATGCGCGGAGGCGGAGGCTGCGAACCCGGGCCCGCCCTGGTCGTCGAGCACGCGCAGGGTGTAGCCGCGATCGAGCAGGTGCGCGGCAATCGACACGGCTGCCACCACCGCCCATTCAAAGGACGGCGAACTGAGCAGTGCGTCCGAGGCATGCATCGATTTGCTGGCGCCGCCGTACGCCCACAGCCGCTGGTCAAGCACCAGCGCGGCCTCCGGCGTGGTGACCGATTCCTCGGCGCGGACCATGAGTTTGCCCTGGCGTGCCGTGGCGGGCCAGTGGACCCGGCGGAGGGGGTCGCCGTGGCGGTATTCGCGCGTCATGACGTCGTCGTCGCTGGGGTTTGCCTGCTGCCGGGTCATGCGTGAACCGTCCTGCCCGCGCCCGCCCGTCAGCGAAATCTCGGGCAGCACCACGGCCGCGGGCGCCACGGTGAGGGGGTCGCCGTCGTCGAGCCTTCGCTTGAGAAGCGCCACGTCGAAGGGGTCGCCGAACCTGGCCGTGAGCGGGCCGATGGTGAACACGCCGCGGCGGCTGGGGTGGAGGTAGTAGGAGTAGCTGCTGAGGAGGCTGCGCGGGGCCACGGGGCTGGGGTAGTCGAAGCGCGGGACGTCCACCAGGTGCGCCGGGAGGTCTTCGGTGATGCGGGCGCGGGCGCCGCCGGGGGTGTGCCCGCGGACGTCGAGCGTCACTTGCGCGGTGGTCCCGGCCTCCACGAAGGCGGGGAAAAAGCGGCGGCTGACGGTGAATCCGGGGGCGAAGAAGCGCAGGCCGGCGCTCGCCAGCAGGGGCAGGGCGATCAGGAAGATGGCCACCACCAGGAGGTCGCGGCGGCCCATGACGGCGGCCAGCAGCAGGGCCAGCAGGCCGGCGGCGATCAGCAGCCAGCCGCGCGGGCGGAAGATCCGGTCCGGAATCAGGGCCATGGGCAGGCTCCGCTCGGATTTGGGGTGCGTGGTTCTGGGCGTGGTGCTGTGCGTGGTTCCGCCGCTCCGCCAGCCATGGCCCCTACCTCGCTCCGGGCTGGACTGGCGGCCGGGCGGGCTGCGGCGGCTGGGCCGGCCGGACGGGTGCTCCCTGGGTCGCAGTCCCCGCCGACTCCGGAGCCCGCCCCAGCCGCGCTGACGCACCAGCCACCCCCGGCCGCGCAGCCTGCGCCGCCACCGCGGACCGCGCGGCCTGCGCCGGCACCGGAATCCGGGCCAGGGCGTCCGCAATGACGTCCGCGGCGGTGGTGCCCGTGCCGGCGGCCCGGCGCTCCACAATGAGGCGGTGGGCCAGGACGGGTTCGGCGAGGTCGCGGATGTCGTCCGGGAGCACAAAGCCGCGCCCGGCCAGCGCCGCGGACGCCTTCGCCGCGCGCAGCAGCTGCAGCAGCGCCCGCGGGCTGGCCCCGAGGCGCAGCTGAGCACTGGCGCGGGTGGCCTGGCCCAGCGCCACGGTGTATTCCTTGACGGCGGCGGACACATGCGTGGCGGCAACGACGTCGAGCATGGCGGCGACCTCCGCGCTGGAAGCCGCGGCCTGAACGGCGTCGAGCGGGTTCACTGACTGGTGGGTTTCCAGCATGGCCAGCTCCGCCGCTGTGTCCGGGTAGCCCATGGAAATCCGGGCCATGAAGCGGTCGCGCTGCGCCTCGGGAAGCGGGTAGGTGCCCTCCATCTCGATGGGGTTCTGGGTGGCGATCACCATGAACGGCTCCTGCAGCCTGTACGACATCCCATCCACCGTCACCTGGTGCTCTTCCATGGACTCCAGCAGCGCGGACTGGGTCTTGGCGGAGGCGCGGTTGATCTCGTCGCCGATGACCAGGTTGGCGAAAATGGCGCCCGGGCGGAACTCGAAACTCTGCTCCGACTGGTTGTAGATGGACACGCCCGTGATGTCGCTGGGGAGCAGGTCGGGGGTGAACTGGATGCGGCTGACGGAGCAGTCAAGGGTGCGGGCCAGCGCCTTCGCCAGCAGGGTCTTGCCCACGCCCGGCACGTCCTCGAGCAGCAGGTGCCCGCGGGCCAGGAGCACGGTCAGCGCCAGCTCCACGGCCTCGCCCTTGCCGTCGATCACCGTGTTCATGGCGGCCATGATGTCCCGGCTCAGCTCCGCAAACCGTTCGGAGCCCATGGGTGCGGATTTTTGGCCGTTTTGGCTCGCCGAAGCGGTGCTTTCCAGCTGGGACGGGCGGGATATTCCTGCCGCCGTCAGAGTTTCGCGCGGGTGCATGCCCAACCTTTCGGGTCTTGTGGACTGCCACGTTTATACGGTTGTGATCCACGCTACTATCGTTGGGCCCGTTCGGCTGAACTCGACCGGCTCCGGATGGGTATATTTGACAAATATGTGCACCCCCGAGATTCCCCGCCCCTACCGCCGCGACGTTTTCAAGGACGACGGCGGCGCTTCCGCAGGTGCCGAGGGTGCTGGCGGGTCCCGGCGCGACTCCCGGCCGTCCTTTGCGCCGGCGCCCACCCCGCTGCCCGTGCCGGTGCACGACAACCACACCCATTTTGACTTCGGCGATTCGCCCGTGGCCCTGAAGGATGCGCTCGACGCCGCGGAGGCCGTGGGCATTGCCGGGGCCGTCCAGGTTGGCTGCGATTTGGAATCGTCCCGCTTTACGGTGGAGGCGGTGGACCTGGACCCGCGCGTGCTGGGAGCCGTGGCGATCCACCCGAACGACGCACCCGAACTGGCCGGGGCGCCCTCGTCCGCAGGCGGCTCAGCCCTCGAGGCGGCGCTGGAGGAAATTGACGCGATGGCGGCCCACCCGCGCATCCGGGCCATCGGCGAAACCGGGCTGGACTATTTCCGGACCGGGCCGGACGGCATTGCGGACCAGAAGTATTCCTTCCGGCGCCACATCGACATTGCCAAGCGGCGCTCGCTGGCACTGCAGATCCATGACCGTGACGCGCACAGCGATGTGGTGACGGTCCTGCGGGAGGAGGGGGCGCCGTCGTGCGTGGTTTTTCACTGCTTCTCCGGCGACGCGGAACTGGCGAAAATCTGCAACGACAATGGCTGGTACATGTCCTTTTCGGGGACTTTGACGTTCAAGAATGCGCAGAACTTGCGCGACGCGCTGGCGGTGGCCGATCCGGCGCTGTTGCTGGTGGAAACCGATGCGCCGTTTTTGACCCCGCATCCGCACCGGGGGCGCCCCAATGCCAGCTATATGCTGCCGTACACGGTGCAATCCATGGCACAATTGCTGGGCCGCGACCTGGCTGATTTGGGGATGCTGCTGCGGAGCAACACGGAGGCGGTCTACGGCTCCTGGGACTCCTAACGCCCCGCCCCCGACGCTCCATCACTTTTTGCGGTCCTTTCGTCGACGCTCGGTCACTTCCTGCGGTCCTTTCCTCGACGCTCGGTTCCAATCGGGGCACCTCCTGCGCACCGTCCCGCAGTTGGTGAGGGAGGGTTGGCAAAAACACCCCGAAAGGTGATGGAGCGTCAAACGGTGCTGGCCATTGCGATGCACCGCCCCCGGCACTGGCCATGCTGGACTTCCCGCTGGGGCGAAACCCATGCTGAGTTTTGCCCCGGGTGCACCGGGGGCAGAACTCGAGCTGGGTTCTGCCCCACAGGAAAGTTTGCGAACCGTCCGGCGGAGCCGCCCCGGAGCCGCCCCGGACCACGATGCCGAAATCTGCCACAGCGCCACAAGAGCACCCCAAGAAGGCTTCAAAGTGACTCGACACAGCTGGACAGTACGCGGAGGCAACGTTTTCTCGGGCGTCGCGCCACCTCCACCAATCCGCGTTACCAATCCGCGCTTCTTCACGCCCGGTCCTGGCTGAAATCAGCGGCGAGAACGGCCGGCCGAAGGGCCACTGCGGGAACTTTGACCACTAATTTTGCAAAATATTTTGAGGCACCTCACCCGGACGGCTGCTTCGGCCCCGTTGCCGCCGGAAGGAAGCGCCCGTATCAGGCCGCCGAAAGGATGTCCAGAAAGCCAGAACCCCCGCCAGGCAAACAGTGGCACGGTGCAATCCATGGCACAAAAACAGCACAGCAAACTAAGCGCCCAAAAGAAGCTACCGAGGGGTAATGTCGCACCAGGCGGCAGCGCCCGAAACGCCCATTGAGGGACTTTAACCGTTACCTTTCCTTGTCTTATTGATAACGATTGGGTTACGCTGGGGGACTATTAGCCGTGGTCGGGGAAGACCAACGGATGAAATGCTGCTTGGCCCACCGTTCATTTTGGGCCTGTGGCAACCGTTCTTGAGGTTGAAAATTGCAGGGCACCCAGCTGGGGCCGCGCTGTGCAATTTTCCCGTACTTCCCCGTGCCCGGGTGCTCTAGTAGTTACGGGATCCAGTGAGTTTTCTCTATTCCGCCAATGGCAAACTGAACGTTTTTAAGCTTGCCGGGCAGGCCGCGGTGCTGATCGCACTCGTGGCCGGGCTCCTCGCCTTTGCCGGCGCCAACAAGTCCGTTTCACTCACGGTGGACGGCCAGGCCAGTTCAGTTTCAACCTTCGGCGGCACCGTGGCCAGCGTCCTGAAAAAGGCCGATGTCACGGTGGGCCAGGCCGATCAGGTCACGCCCGCACTCACCACCCAGGTATCGGACGGCACGGCCATTACGGTCAACACGGCCAAGCACGTGACGGTCACCCTCGACGGCGCCCAGCACACCGTCTCCACCACCTCCAGCCGGGTTTCCGGGCTGATCAGCCAGCTGGGCATCGCCTCCAACGCCCGCATCTCCGCCCCGCTCGACTCCCTCGTGGCCAGCTCCAGCGACATCAGCATCATCACCCCCAAGCAGGTCACGGTGGTTGCCGACGGCAAAAAGACGGTAAAGACGACGACGGCGGAAACCGTCTCCAGCGTCCTCGCGGATGCCGGCGTCAAGGTGGCCAAAACGGACCTGGTGTCCGTGCCCGAAGCCGCCAAGGTGGTGGAGCACATGGTCATCAAGGTCTCCCGGGTGAACTCCTCGGCCGCGACGGAAACCGCCCCGATTGCCTTCGACACCGTCCAGACCGTTGATCCGGCCATGTTCAAGGACCAGAAGAAAACCGTCCGCGCAGGCGTGGCCGGAACCCTGGAGAAGACGTTCAAGACAATCAGTATTGACGGCCACGTGGTGGACCGCGTTGAAACCGGCTCCTCCGTGGTCACGGCCGCCGTTGCCGCACAGGTCACGGTGGGCGGCAAGGACCGCCCCGCCACACCTGCTGCGACACCCGCCGCCGGCACCAACACGGGTGCTGCCGCCCCGGCCATGTCCAACACGGCCATGTGGGACGCCATCGCACAGTGTGAATCCGGCGGAAACTGGGCCATCAACACCGGCAACGGCTACTACGGCGGCCTCCAGTTCGACATCGGCACCTGGATCAGCAACGGCGGCGGCGCCTACGCCCCCAACGCCAGCCTCGCAACGAAGGCGCAGCAGATCGACATTGCCAACAAGGTCTACGCCCAGCGCGGCCTCGGCCCGTGGGGCTGCGCCGGCGCCGTACGCTAGCCTTCCCCCAACTGTGAGTCAGTAGTTGCAGAAAATGACCCCGTGAAAGCGGTTTCCACTGCAACTACTGACTCACAGTTGTTAAGGGGGGCCGCGAGGGGTGCGATCAATAGCGGATACCATTGAGCGGTGACCTTGCCCCAGCCCAGCCCCGCAACCCAGCCGCTCCTCGGCGCCACCGAAATCCGCCGGCTTGCGGAGGAAATAGGCGTGCGCCCCACCAAAACGCTGGGCCAGAACTTTGTCATTGACGGCAACACCATCCGCCGCATCGTGGCCGCTGCCAAGGTTGACCCCGCCGAGACCGTCCTTGAGGTGGGGCCCGGGCTGGGCTCCCTGACACTGGGACTGCTCGACGCCGCGGCGCGCGTGGTAGCCGTCGAAATTGACCCCGTCCTGGCCGCCAAGCTGCCTTCCACGGTGCAGGCCTTCCGCCCCGACCAGGCAGCCAACCTTGACGTGGTGCTTTCCGACGCCATGCGCGTCACCGAGCTGCCGGCCGTTCCCACAGCACTCGTGGCCAACCTGCCCTACAACGTGGCCGTGCCCGTGGTGCTGCACCTGCTGGAACACTTCCCCTCCCTCAACCACGGGCTGGTCATGGTCCAGGACGAGGTGGCGGACCGCATGGTGGCGGGCCCAGGCTCCAAAACGTACGGCGTGCCCTCCGTCAAGGGCGCCTGGTATTCGCAGATGCGCAAGGGCGGGGTGATCGGCATGAACGTGTTTTGGCCCGCACCGAAAATCTCCTCCGGCCTGGTGGAATTCACCCGCCGCGAACCGCCCGTGACGCGCGCCAGCCGGCAGGAAGTGTTTGCCGTGATCGACGCCGCCTTCGCCCAACGCCGCAAGACCCTCCGCGCGGCCTTGGCGGGCTGGGCCGGCGGCGCGGCAGAGGCGGAGAAGTACCTGCGCATAGCAGGTGTGGACCCCAGCGCCCGCGGCGAAGTCATCGACGTGCAGGCCTACGCCCGCATCGCCGAAGCCAAAATCCCGCTGGTGGCGTAGCAGCAGTGAACCCCAAGAACACCCGCTCCGCCGGCCCGCCCGGCATCATCCAGGGCCCCGACAGCCCGGACTATGACTGGGCCGGCCGCCCCCGCCACGTCCGCGTCCGCGCGCCCGGCAAGATCAACGCTTCCTTCCGCGTGGGCCCGCTGCGCGAGGACGGCTACCACTCGGTGGCGAGCACCTACCTGGCCGTCTCGCTGTATGAAGAGGTACAGGCGACGGCGAAACCCGGGACCCCTGCGCAGGACGTCACTGTCAGCGTCAGCCCCAACAGCTCGCTGGCCCCGGAACTGCTGGCCGGCATCCCGCTGGACGGGAGCAACCTGGCCGTCCGGGCAGCGCAGCTCGTGGCGGACATCAGCGAAAACCCCTGCGGCGTGCACCTGGAAATCACCAAGCACGTCCCCATCGCCGGCGGCATGGGCGGCGGCTCGGCGGACGCTGCGGCAACGCTGGTTGCCTGCGACGCGCTCTGGCACGCCGGCCTCTCCCGGGAGGAACTCTCCCACCTCGGCAGCGAGCTCGGCGCGGACGTGCCGTTCGCGCTGTTGGGGGGCGCCGCCGTCGGACTTGGGGTGGGGGACAAGCTCACCGCGGCCCTGGCACCGGAGCCGATGCACTGGGTGCTGGTGCAGTCGCCCCTGGGACTGTCCACGCCGGTGGTGTACGGCGCGCTGGACACCCTCCGGAAGGGGGCCGAGCCCGCCGCGCCGGAGCAGGTGGACCCGCGCATCCTGGCCGCGCTCAGGGCCGGGGATGCGGCTATGCTGGCCCCGTTTTTGGTCAACGACCTCCAGGCCGCGGCGCTGCACCTGGCCCCCGCCCTGCACCACACGCTGCAGGCCGGCCGGGACCGCGGCGCGCTGGCGGTGCTGGTTTCCGGCTCCGGGCCCACCGTGGCCATGCTGGCGCTCGACGCCGAACACGCCGCGGAGCTCGCTGCCGGGCTGGCCGACGCCGGGCACCACGCGCTGGCCGTGCAGGGCCCCGTGCATGGGGCGCAACGAATTTTTGACGCATGAATTCCTCAATGAAAGTGGTTTGACGTGGCACATCTCCTTGGCGGGGAAAATCTCAGCATTGCCTTTGCCACCCGAACGGTCCTTGACGGCGTGACGGTGGGGCTGGAGGACGGCGACAGGATCGGCATTGTGGGCCGCAACGGTGACGGCAAGTCCACCCTGATGCGGCTGCTGGCCGGGCGCCAAACCGCCGATTCCGGCAGGGTCACCGTCCGCGGCGGGGTGCGGGTTGGGTACCTGGACCAGTCGGACGTGCTCGACGGCGACAGCACCGTCGGGTTCGCGATTGTGGGCGAGTCCGCGGACCACGTGTGGGCTTCCAACCCGAAAATCCGCGAGATCATGGGCGCACTGGTGGGGGAGGTGGACTGGGACGCCAACATCCACTCGCTCTCCGGCGGGCAGAAGCGCCGCGTTGCCCTGGCCAAGCTGCTCATCGGCGACGACGACGTCATCATGCTGGACGAACCCACCAACCACCTGGACGTGGAGGGTGTGGCGTGGCTGGCCAAGCACCTCCAACAGCGCTGGCGGGCCAACGAAGGCGCGTTTGTGGTGGTCACGCACGACCGCTGGTTCCTCGATGAGGTCTGCACGCGCACCTGGGAAGTACATGACGCCGTCATTGACCCGTTCGACGGCGGCTATGCGGCGTATGTGCTTGCCCGGGCCGAGCGTGACCGCATGAACTCCGTCATGGAATCCAAGCGTGTGCAGCTGGTCAAGAAGGAGCTCGCGTGGTTGCGGCGCGGCGCCCCGGCCCGCACGGCCAAGCCGAAGTTCCGCATCGAGGCCGCGAACGAGCTCATCGCAGACGTCCCCGAACCGCGCGACACCGTGGCGCTGTCCCGCATGGCCACGGCGCGCCAGGGCAAGGACGTGCTGGACCTGGAAAACGTGTCCCTGTCCTACGGCGAGAACGAAATTTTCAAGAACATCACGCTGCGCCTGGCCCCCGGCGAGAGGCTGGGCCTGGTGGGCGTCAATGGTGCGGGAAAGACCACCTTGCTGCGGCTGCTCAACGGTGAGGTCCCGCCGTCGTCCGGGCGGCTCAAGCGGGGCAAGACCGTGCAGACCGCCGTGCTGACGCAGGAAGTGAACGAGCTGGACAACGTGCTTGATCTGCGCGTGCTGGAGGTCATCGAGCGGGAGAAGCGCTCCTTTGACGTGGGCGGGAAGGACATGACGGCGGGGCAGCTGGTGGAGCAGCTGGGGTTCACGAAGGACAAGCAGTGGACGCCCGTGCGCGACCTCTCCGGCGGCGAGCGGCGGCGGCTGCAACTGTTGCGGCTGCTGGTGGGCGAGCCGAATGTGCTGATGCTGGATGAGCCCACGAATGACCTGGACACGGACACCCTGGCGGCGGTGGAGGACGTGCTGGACGGCTGGCCGGGGACGCTGGTGGTGGTTTCGCACGACCGGTACCTGCTGGAACGCGTCACCGACCACCAGATGGCGCTGCTGGGCGACGGCAAGCTGCGCGGGCTGCCCGGGGGAGTGGACCAGTACCTGGAACTGCGCGGGGAGGCGCTGGCCGCATCTAGCGCGAAAAGTGCACCCGCCGCTGTTGCCGCCGGGCCGTCGGAGTCGGAAAAGCGTGATGCCCGCAAGAACTTGAACCGCGTGGAGCGACAGCTGTCCAAGCTTGCGGCCGCGGAGGCGAAGGTGCACACGCAGATGGCCGCGAAGGTGGGCGACTATGAGGCATTGGGCGAATTGAACGCGAAATTGGCTGAGCTGGCCGCCGAAAAGGAAGGGCTGGAGCTGGAATGGCTTGAGGCCTCCGAGGTGCTGGAGTAGTTTCCTGTGGGGCGAAACTCGGGGCCAGTTCCGCCCCGGGTGCACCGGGGGCACAACTGGTCCCGAGTTTTGCCCCAGCGGAAAGTGGGAAGTTATCCACAGCCTGGCAAATTGGTGCCCCGCGGACCGTCCCGGGCGGCAAGACTGGGGTCATGGCAAATGTGAGCGCGGCCCCCACCGTAGAACGTGTCATCTCCCTGTACGGCACGGTGGCCAGGCGAAAAGACCTGACGGCCGTGGGAATCACGTCCTGGCAGATTTCGCGGGCGCTGTCGGACGGTCGGATCCAGCTGGTGGCCCCGGGCTACTATGGCTTGCCGCGCGCCAACGCGATCGACGTGATGCTGGCCAAGCTCAAAGGTGGGCGGTCCTGCCTCAGTGAGGCCAAGCGGCGTGGCTTGTGGGTCATTGAAGAGCCGGAGCGCGTCCACATTGCCGTCCACCACGGGCACCCGGTCCCGGGGTGCGTGGTCCACAGGATTCGCGGCCGGCAGTCGCTCATGGACGTCCTGCATCAATGCGTCAAGTGCGGCAGCGAGCTGGAGGCGCTGTGCGTGCTGGAATCCGCGATCGTGCTCAAGAGGTGCACGTTTGCCCAGCTCCGGCGCTCATTCGCCGGCCGCCAGGATGCTGCAGGCCGCGCAATCATCAGCATGATCGATCCACAGTCCCAGTCGATCGTCGAGACCATTGCGCGCTACCTCATCCGCCAGGCAGGCTTCAACGTCCAGTCGCAGTTTTTCGTCAAGGGCGTTGGGCACCTGGACTTGCTGGTGGATGGCGTCTTGGCGGTTGAAACGGATGGTGAAACTTACCACAACACGGGCGACGGCTGGACAGAAGACCTGCGCCGGGACAACCTTCTGGTCCTCAACGGGCTGTGGTGCCTGCGCATTCCGGCCCGCATGGTGCTTGATAATCCGGAGACCATGCTGAAATGGGTGCAGCAGGCGCTGACAATCATTGACGCGAAGCCGCGTTGACCCGCTAATTCGCATCCCGCTCCCGCACTGCACTTTCCGCTGGGGCAAAACTCGAGCCCAGTTCCGCCCCGGGTGCACCCGGGGCACAACTCGCGGCGAGTTCGTCCCCACCGGAAAGTCGGGGCGCACCGGCCGGCAGCAACACCGGTGGGGCCCCAAAGTGGCTGCCAAGTCGCGAAACCTGCATCGGGCGTGGCACACTATATTCTCGTGGGCATCGCGCGAACAGCAGCGGAACCACATTCCGCCCTGGTGTAACGGCAGCACCCCAGCCTTTGGAGCTGTGGAGTATAGGTTCGAATCCTATGGGCGGAACCCACGCAAAAACGAAAGCCCCGAGCGGGTAACATGGACTTGTTTCCATTGCGTACGTTTGACGGACCCTGGTCCGGGTAGGAGTGCCACTTAGTGAGCCCCCAGAACACCAAATCAATCAGTCCTGCCGCCGTTATTGTGCTTGCAGCCGGAGCCGGAACCCGGATGAAGTCCCGGTTACCGAAAATCCTGCACCCCATCGGCGGCATTTCCATGGTGGGGCACGCATTGGCCGCAGCAGAGGGATTGAACCCGGAGCGCCTGGCCGTGGTGGTTCGTTTTGAGCGGGACCAGGTTGCCGCGCACATCGCCGCAACGCACCCCAACGCGCTGATCGTTGACCAGGATGAAGTCCCCGGCACCGGCCGCGCCGTCCAGGCCGCACTTGAGGCACTGGACGCGGACGCGGAAGTGGACGGCACCGTGGTGGTCACGTACGGCGACGTCCCCCTGCTGACCACCGAACTGCTGGAAGAACTGGCCGCCACGCACGCAGCAGAAAACAACGCCGTCACCGTCCTCACCGCGGTCCTGGACGACGCCGCCGGCTACGGCCGTATCCTCCGCCACGCCACGGACGGCACGGTCCTGGGCATCCGCGAGCACAAGGACGCCACTGACGCCGAGCGCGAAATCCGCGAGATCAACTCCGGCATCTACGCCTTTGACGCCGCCGTCCTGCGCACCGCCCTGAAGTCCGTCACCACCAACAACAACCAGGGCGAGATGTACCTCACCGATGTCCTGTCCCTTGCCAGGAACGACGGCGGCCGCGTCGCCGCAGTGGTCACGGCCGACAGGTGGCAGGTGGAAGGCGCCAACGACCGCGTGCAGCTCGCGGCCCTGGGCAGGGAGCACAACCGGCGCATTGTTGAAGCCTGGATGCGCGCCGGCGTCACAGTCATCGACCCCGAGACCACGTGGATCGACTCCACGGTGCGGCTGGCCGAGGACGTCACCATCCTGCCCGGCACCCAGCTGCACGGCAAAACCACTGTGGCGAGTGACGCCGTCGTCGGTCCGGACTCAACGCTGACGGATGTGCAGATCGGCGAAGGCGCGGAGGTCACGCGCACCCAGGGCTCGGGCGCCGTCATCGGCAAAAACTCGCATGTTGGCCCCTTCACCTACCTGCGCCCCGGAACCGTGCTGGGCGCTGACGGGAAGATCGGCGCGTTTTACGAGACCAAGAATGTGACCATCGGGCGCGGCTCCAAGCTCAGCCACCTCGGGTACGCCGGGGACGCGGAAATTGGCGAGGACACCAACATTGGCTGCGGCAACATCACGGCCAACTACGACGGCGTCAACAAGCACCGGACCACTATCGGATCGGGCGTGCGGACGGGCAGCAACACGGTGTTCGTGGCGCCCGTGACCGTGGGGGACGGGGCCTTCACCGGCGCAGGCGCCATTGTCCGCAAGGACGTCCCGGCCGGCGCGCTGACGCTGACAGTGGCCCCGCAGCGCAATGCCGAAGGCTGGACGGCGGCCAACCGCCCCGGCAGCATCTCCGCCGAAGCCGCCGAAGCCGCCGCCGCCGCCGCAGCAGCCACCGCAAACTAAGACTTCTCACCTCCCCCACCCCCGCGAGAAAGAAAATCATGAGCGAACTTAGCCATAACGTCGACAAGAAACTGGTGTTGGCGTCCGGCCGCGCACACCCCGAACTGGCTGAAGAAGTGGCGCGCTGCCTGGAGACGGAGCTGCTGCCCATGTCCGCCTACGATTTCGCGAACGGTGAGATCTACGTCCGCTCGGGGGAGAGCGTGCGCGGCAAGGAAGTGTTCATCATCCAGGCCCACCCGGCGCCGCTGAACAACTGGCTCATGGAGCAGCTGATCATGGTGGACTCCATGAAGCGCGCCTCCGCCCGCCGCATCACCGTGGTGGCCCCGTTCTACCCGTACGCACGCCAGGACAAGAAGGGCCGCGGCCGCGAGCCCATCTCCGCCCGCCTGGTCGCGGACCTGTACAAGACCGCCGGCGCCGACCGCATCATGAGCGTTGACCTGCACACCGCCCAGATCCAGGGCTTCTTCGACGGCCCCGTGGACCACCTTTTTGCTATCCCGCTGCTGGCCGGGCACATCCGTGAAATGGTGGGGGACGACGCCGTCACTGTGGTTTCGCCGGACACCGGACGCGTGCGCGTGGCTGAGCAGTGGGCGGACCGCCTGGGTGGGGCGCCGCTGGCCTTCGTGCACAAGTCGCGCGATCTGACCGTGCCGAACCAGGCAGTTTCCAAGACCGTGGTGGGCCAGGTCAAGGGACGCACCTGTGTGCTGATCGACGACATGATCGACACCGGCGGCACCATTGCCGGCGCCGTCCGCGTGCTCAAGGACGCCGGCGCGAAGGACGTCATCATTGCCGCCACGCACGCCGTGTTCTCCGAGCCGGCCTCCGAGCGCCTGGCCAATTGCGGCGCCCGCGAAGTGGTTGTCACGAACACGCTGCCCATCCCCGAATCCAAGCGCTTCCCCACGCTGACCGTGCTCTCCATTGCCCCGTTGCTGGCCCGCGCCATCAAGGAAGTCTTCGAGGACGGCTCCGTCACCAGCCTGTTCGACGGCAACGCCTAGCCTTCACTTTGAAGTGGCGCGCGGTTGGTTGCCGCCCGCGCGCCACTTGCCAAGTGGAGCACCGCTGGCACCCATGGACGTACAGAATTCAAAGTCACGTCTGCTAAACTCATCCAGTAAACCTTGGCGAGGGACGCCCCCAAAGCGTCCGTGATCGACTGGGTCCCACAGCTCCTGAATTCTTGATGGATTGTGTTGACCTGTTTAGTCCACGCCCACACCAAAGAATGAAGGAGCATTTTCATGTCTGATTTGAACCTCACCGGCGAAGCCCGCACCGAATTCGGCAAGGGTGCCGCCCGCCGCATCCGCCGCGCAGCCCAGATCCCCGCGGTCATCTACGGCCACGGCGCAGCCCCGCTGCACATCGTCCTGCCGGAGCGCGCCACCGTCCGCGCCATCCGCGCCTCCAACGCCCTGCTGACCGTTACGGTTGACGGCACGGAGCACCTGGCCCTGGTCAAGGACGTCCAGCGCGATCCCCTCCTGCAGATCGTTGAGCACATCGACCTGCTGACCGTGAAGAAGGGCGAGAAGGTCATCGTTGACATTCCCGTCGTCGTCGTGGGCGAGCCTGCCCCGTCCGTGGTTGCCAACCAGGAAGAAATGTCCGTCAGCCTCTCCGCCGACGCCACGCACCTGCCCAAGCACATCGAAGTTGACCTGAGCGGCCTCACCGCCGGCCAGCACATCCTTGCCAGCGACCTGAAGCTGCCGGCCAACGTTGAGCTGCTGACCGACCCCTCACTGCTGATCGTGCACCTGGCCGAGCCGGCCGCCGTCGCCGAGGAAACCGAAGCAGCAGCAGAGTAGCCTCACCTTCATGAGTGACACCTGGCTTGTAGTCGGGCTCGGGAATCCCGGGCCCGGCTACAGCCGCAACAGGCACAATATTGGCTTCATGGTGGTTGAGGAACTTGCCTCCCGCCACGGCGCCACCTTCAAAACCCACAAGGCGCGGGCGCTCATCGCCCAAACGCGCCTGGGCATCGGCGGCCCCAGGGTGGTGCTTGCGAAGCCCTCGGTTTTCATGAACCTCAGCGGAGGCCCGACGGCGGGACTCGCCAAATTCTTCGCCGTGGACCCCGGGCAGGTGGTCGCCATCCATGACGAGATCGACATCCCATTTGACACAGTCAAGCTAAAACAGGGCGGCGGCGAAGGCGGGCACAACGGCCTGCGCGACATTTCCCGCGCCCTGGGCACCAAAGACTACTTCCGCGTCCGTGCCGGTGTGGGCCGCCCGCCGGGCCGGGCGGACGCCGCCAGCCACGTGCTGCGCGACTTCAGCTCCACCGAAAACAAGGACCTCCCTTTCCTGATTGGCGCCGCCGCGGATGCCGTGGAACTGCTCATCGCCGAAGGCCTCACGGCGGCCCAGGAGCAGTTCCACAGCGCCTAATGGACAGTTGGCACTGCTGACGCCGTACCGAGCTGCCGAATATTTGCACTCAGACCACCATTTTCGTCAATTCTGTGCGATTATTGGCTTATGGGTGCATTGATGGTGCAAGGAGGTTGCAGCCCGTGTTGATTAGATTTGAAGCCAGGAACTTCCGTTCGATCGGTGAGACTGTTGAATTGTCAATGGTTGCTGTGGATCGCGATCGCGTTGAGGCGCGGACGGAGGCACTCCTCGGGGAGAGTCTGCTTCCGGTTGCCGCAATCTTTGGGCCAAACGCATCCGGCAAGTCAAATGTCATTGCCGCCTTTCGGTGGGTGCGTGATGCCGTAGCGAATTCGCTGCGCGTGTGGGACGAACAAATTCCGCTGGAGCCCTTCGCTTTTGGACGCGGGCCAGCCATGTCAAGTGAATTTGTGGTCGAATCAACGGTGGATGGCGTCCGGAACGAATATGTCCTCGAAGTCGACCGGGAGCGAGTCGTTTACGAGGGTTTGTTCCACTACCCGGAGAAGAAGCGCCGGCGAATTTTCGAGCGCGACGGGATGGAGCTGAAGTTGCAGCGGGGCCTCGGGGGACTGTCCGGGACGCGGGAACTTCTCACCGAACGAACTTTGGCCCTATCAGTGGCAAGGCGCTTCAATGAACCGTTGGTGTCCACATTCGCCCGTGATCTGCTAAATACACAGACGCTTGGAAATGTACCGCAGCGGTACCAGTTGGCCGGAATCGACTTCTCCGCTCGCCTGGCTCCCGGCTCAAGCGAAACCATGCGCTGGTTTGAACATTCCGCCGAACAAACTTCGCTCTTTGACGAGTCGGAGCTGGACATCCACGTGCCGTACGATCGCCAACAGGCGTTGGCCCTGCTTCGCTTGGCCGACTTGGGAATAGAAGACGTCCTGGTGGACACACAGGAGGTCAGCTACTCCGATTCAAGCGAGGTCAGAACGAGGCGCCGCCTGCGCCTGCTGCATCGATCAAATGAAGACAGTGTGCCATTTGACTTCGCGGCAGAATCCGAAGGAACCAAAACATGGTTTCAACTGATCGGGCCCGTGCTGAAAGCCTTGCGACAAGGCTCCTTGGTGCTTTTCGACGAACTCGATGCCAGCTTGCACCCCACCTTGTCGGCGGAGTTAATCCGGCTGTTCCACAACCCTGGTACCAACCCCTGGGGGGCGCAGCTCATTTTCACCTCACATGATACGAGCCTTCTCAGCCACCTAAATCGTGATGAGGTGTGGCTAACTGACAAGCGTGCGGACGGCTCGACGCGCTTGGGTGCACTTGCCGATTTCGCAGGTGAGCGTGTCCGGAAGTCGCAAAACCTTGAGGATGCCTACCTTCATGGCCGGTTTGGCGCGTTGCCGCAAATTGACAACGCCGGACTGTATCGAGCTCTCGGGCTGATCGGCTAATTGCTCATGGGGCAACGACACCGCGGGGGAAAATCGCTCAAGAGGGTCACAGGGCGTCGGCCGGAACTCCGAACAATCGTCGCATTCTGTGAAGGCAAGAAATCGGAGCCGGACTACATTAACGGACTGAAACGGCTGCCCCACCTGGCGGAAAGAACAGCCCTAAATCTGGAAATACATCCCCTTCAGGGCGTGCCCCTGACGCTTGTCCAGATGGCCGTGAAGCGAAGGAAGGACGTTGAAGTTGACGAATGTTGGTGCCTATTCGACGTGGAGTTCCCGCAAAACCACCCCAACCTCCGGCAGGCTGTGGAACTTGCGCGGGTCCATGGGATAAAACTCGCAATTTCCAACCCCTGTTTTGAAGTCTGGCTGATTCTGCACTATGAGGACTTCACGAGTTCTGCGAGCACTGAAGTTGTCGAACGCAAGAGCCGTTCCCTTGATGGCAGGGCCGGCAAGGGCATCGATGCCGGTGTCTACATGCCTCGACGCAAGGACGCCGTCCGCAGGGCGAAGCAACTGTCAGCCCGGCATCGGCGCGACCATACGATGTTTCCCGACGACAACCCGTCTTCGGGCATGCCGGACTTCCTCGAGGCTTTGGGAGACCCCTTGGGAGACAGCTAGGCACTGGTCCATTCCGCGTCTGCCAAAGGCAGGGCACATGGTCCGGAACCGGGCCCGGAACGGCGGCCACAGCCCCATTTAAATATTCTGTTCACCGCTCCCGACTGTTATGATCACAGGTGAGCGCAACGGCGGATTGTAGGGGAGTTCGCCAGTCAGGAAATACGGGGTTCCGGCATGTCGATCGATGATGTGGCCGTCACTTCCATGTGGACTGGTGACGATCCGTCGCCATCTTTTGAAGCAATGGGGGCGGCGGACAGGCAGGTGTGGGCTTCCTTTGCGCGGCAGAGGGAGATGGACCAGACCCTTGCCGCCATCAACGATCCGTCAACGTACGGCGCCGTCGTGGTGGGGCCTTGGGGCGTCGGCAAAACCACTCTGGCACGCGCCGTCGAGGCCGCGCTTGCCGAAACCACCCACGTTGTCAGGCTGTTCGGTTCCCCCACG
Source organism: Arthrobacter sp. A2-55 (assembly GCF_025548615.1). Classification (NCBI taxonomy): domain Bacteria; kingdom Bacillati; phylum Actinomycetota; class Actinomycetes; order Micrococcales; family Micrococcaceae; genus Arthrobacter; species Arthrobacter sp. A2-55. The sequence goes on from NZ_JAJLOZ010000014.1 coordinate 17,132, forward strand.
GAAACCCCCGTGGCCTATGGCTCGCTGGCCGTCTGGATGGCCCGCCTGGCCCCCGGTGCCGCGGATTCGCCCGCCAGCATCATCCACGGCCTTGACAGGTTGATTCACGACGACGCCGACGGCCGGGACGTGCTCCTGGTCATCGACGACCTCCCCGCACTTGACCCCATGTCGGTGGGCGTCGTCATGCACCTGCTCCTCAGCGGCGGTGCCAAGGCCCTGGTCCTGGTCAGGGACGGCGGCCAGCTGCCCGAGGACCTGGTCTGGCTGGCCAAGGACGGCCTCCTGAGCGAGATGCGCCTGGACTATTTCAACCGCGCCGAAGTGGGGGAACTGGTTGCCAAGGCCACCCGGAACCTGGTTTCGGCGTCGGCCGTCACCGCACTTCACAAGGCCAGCAACGGCATTCCGCTGGTGCTCCAGGCCCTGTTCCGCGAGCAGGTAGCCAGCGGCAGCCTGAAGTTGCGCCGCGGCGTCTGGGTGCTTTCCGGACGGGTGAACGCGGACCCCGACAGCGCGCTGGCGGACATTGTCCGGGCCCGGCTGGGGAGGGAAACCGAGGAGGTGCGCCTCGGCGTTGAGAAGTTGTCGCTGCTGGGCACGGCGCCGCTGTCCATTGTCACTGCCGCGCTGGGGCAGGAGACCGTGTGGGAGATGGAGGAGCGCGGCTTCCTGGCCATCGACCCCGCCGGCCGCCACCACGCACAGCTGAGCGAACGCTATGTGGGGGAGATTGTGCGCGGCTCGCTGGACCCCGAACGCATGATGGAATTGCTCGTGGAGCTCTCCGAGGTGCTCAACCACGAGGTGGACAGCCTTGACTCCCAGGAACTGATGGCCCTGGCCGCCTGGACCCTGGACGCCGGGCTGATCCTGGAACCGCGCTTTGGCCTGGCCGCAGCCCGCCGCGCCCTCACCCAATTTGACCCCCAGCTGGCCCTGCGCTGCACGGTGCACATCCCCCCGGGGCATGCCCGCTTCCTCGAGGCGGTGCAGTTGCGCAGCGAAGCCTATGGGATTGTGGCGGACTACCGTGGTGCCGTTGACGTGCTCGACGCCGTTGCACCAGAGCAGCTTGCCGGGCTGGCTTTGCAGGACTATTGCCAGTGGGTGCTGGCCCTGACCGGTGCCCTGTTGTGGGTGCCGGAGGGTTACGCCCGCATTCCGGGCATCCTGGCCGAGGCAGAGTCCCGGCTCCGAATCGATGAGCGCCGCCGCCGCGACGCGCCGCCAGGCGCCGCCGTCGTGCCTGAAAGTGTGGTGCCTGAAACCGCGGTGCCGGAAAGCGAACTTCAGGCCGCCCGCCAGTTGTTGCGTCTGGCGTACTTTGAATACCAGGTCCACCGGGGCGAATTTGCGGAGATCGTGTCGGAGCTGGAGGAAGCCAGCCATGATCCCGACCTCAACTTCAGCCTCAATTGCGCGTGCCTGCTGGTGCCCACGCTGGCCGTGTTGGGGCGGGAGCTGGATGCGGTGGCCGTGGGGCACAGGGTCACGAAGGAGATTGAGGACCGCGGCATTTCGCTGAAGTTTGCGCGGCACTGCCGGGACGGGCTGACGCTGGCGCTGACGTGGAGCGGGCGCTGGCTGGAGTCGGTGGACCTGCTGCGCAGCGAACTGGAAACCATGCCGCAGACCGCCCAGTACCGTGGCGGCCTGCTGGAGCTCAGCCTGGGCCTGGCGCAGGCCTATGCCGGCCGGGGGAGCGCCGCCGCCGAAGTGTTGCTGGCCGCCGCAGCGCAGCTGGAAGTCCGCGAAAGCGACAATGCGCTGGGCCTGGCGTATTCCGCCCTCGCGTTCACGCTGGCGCAGGACAACAATGAAAAGGACGCCATGGAATACCTGGCCCTGGCAGCCTCCGCCGGCAGCCCCACGCTGTGGACCAACCGCGCCATGGCCGAATTTTTCCGCCTCATGGCCCTGCGCTGGCTGGACGATCCGGACGCGGGGGAGAAGCTGCACGCCTCGGCCCGCGCGGACCTTCGCCAGGGCCGTTATTCCACGGCGTCCATGTCGCTTTTTGGCGGCACCATCAGCGGCACGGAGAAGGATTTCGCCCTGCTGGAGGACGTCTCGCTGCGCCGCCAGGGGCCCATGCCGGAAATCAATGTGATGCTGGCCCGCAGCTGCCGCCGGCACGATCCGGTGCTGGCCCTGGAGGCGGCCGCCGCGGCGCAGGTGTTGAAGCTCGACGCCGTTGAGTCGCGGTGCGCGGTGCTCGCCCTGGACTTCGCGAGGGAGACGGGGGCCAACGCCCTGGCCCGCGAGGCCAAGCAGCGCCTGGACCGGCTGACGGCCAAGCTGGCACGGCTTCCCATGCAGCCCCACACGGAAGGCGTCAAGCTCACCCAGCGCGAGCTTCAAGTGGCCAAGCTGGCCAAGCGTGGCCTGGGAAACCGGGCCATCGCGGGGCGGATCGGTGTGTCCGTGCGCACGGTGGAGGGGCATCTGTACCAGGTGTACAGCAAGCTGGGCATCACCAGCCGCAGCGAGCTGGAGCAGGACCAGGAACTGTAACGGCAATGGTTTCCCGCCAGGGAGGGCGCAGGCAGGCAGGGCAGGCACTGGGGACACCCTTCTGCCGTGAATCGGAGCTGGCCGAGATCACCGAACGGCTGCTGGACCGCGAGTGCCGGGCAGTATTCCTGGCCGCGGACATGGGTCTGGGCACCACGTCCATCCTGCGCCGGCTCGCCACGTCCGCCCCGGGAAATGCGCCGGTCATCTTCCTGCACGGGACGCCGTCGCTCGCTGAAGTCCCCTTCGGTGTGCTGGCCCCCTACCTCAAGCGCGCCACGGCCACCCTGGTCCTGTCCCACATCGACGCCATCAGGGAAATGCTGGGGCTCTTTGCCGAACGGTCCGAGGAAATCCGGCGCGCCACGGGTGAGCCGGCCGGAATACCCCTGCTGGCCATTGATGAGGCGGACTCCATTGACAGCTCGACGGCGGAAGTGGCGGTGAGCCTGGCCCATTCCGGCAGTGCCAAGCTGGTGGTCTCGCACCGGCCCACGCGTGAGCCCGTGGACCCGCTTCCCCAGCTGTGGCATGACGGGCTGGCCGAAAGGATCCAGCTCCAGCCGCTGGACCGGGCCGCAGGCCATGAGTTCTGCGTGGGCGTTTTGGGCGGGCGGGTGGCACAGGGCACCAGCTGGCACTTCTGGTCCAGCGCCGGCGGCAACCCGCTGCTGATGCGCCTCCTCATGGCGGACGCTGCCGAAAACGGCTGGGTGATGAAGCACAACGGCGTGTGGCTGGCTCCGCTGGAGAACAGGCCGCAGGGGCGCGCCTTGCAGGACGTGGTCAGGGCGCAATTGCGGGGGCTGTCCCCCCAGGCCCGCCACAGCCTGAACCTGGTGGCCCTCTCGGAGCCGGTGTCGGCGGCGGTGATCGCTGACATTGCCGGCCGGGAGGCGCTGGGAGAGTTGCGGGGGCGGCACCTGATCCATGGTTCGGTGACGGGGGCGGGGCAGATCCAGCTCATCAATCCCGTGTACGGGGACGTCATCCGCACCATGGTGCCGCGCGCGGAAAGCCTCATGCTGCACCGCCAGCTGGAGGAGCGCGTGCAGGCGGACAGCTTCCTGCCCCAAGCGCTGATCCGGCGCGTGGTGTGGGCCCTGGACAACGGTGAACGGGTGCCCAGCGACAAGCTGCTGCTGGCAGCCATGTTTGCGTGCAAGTTGTTCCAGTCGCCCCTGGCACTGCGCCTGGCCGACGCCGTCACGGGGTCCGGCTACACCCAGCGTGCCCGGGCGGTGAAGGCCCGCGCCCACTACAACCTGGGCGACTACGCCACAGCCGCCGAACTGCTGGACGGTGCGGAGGAGCGGGCCACGAATGTCAGCGAACTGCTGGTGGGCGTGCTGGTGCGGGCGGAGACCCGGGCGGCCTTGCGCGAGCCGGCGGAGCTGGGCTTCGCGAGCGGGCAGGCCGTGCGGGCTGCCGGTGCGCGGCTGGCCCTGGAGGATCCGGCCAATGCCGAGATCATCCGCCTCCAGGCCGACGGCCGGGCCCAAGTGCTGGACGCACTGACGCTTTCACGGCAGGGCGATTATGAGCAGCTGGGCCAGCTGGCGGGACGGGCCCTTGCGATTCCGGAGCGCACGCACGATCCCGAGTTTTGGATCAACCGTGCCATAATGCTGGCTCTGGAAGCCGAGCGCCTCAGCGCCCAGGGCCGTCCCGTCGAGGGCATGGCACGGGCCTCGGAAGCCCTGGCCATCCACCAGATCGAGGGCCACGAGGTGTTTTTTGTCCCGGAAACCATCCTGGAACGAATGCTGTGCGCCTCGCTGGCCGCGGGCGAATGGGGCCAGGTGGTGGACCTGCTCCGCGCCGTGGACACCGACCTGCCGGCCGCCGTCGTCAGTTTTGGGGGCAGCGCAGCGGGGGCCCGCGGGCTGATGCTGCTGCGGCAGGGGCGGCTTGCGGAGGCGCTGGCCGCGCTGAGTGCGGCCGGGGATGCCCTGGCGGCCAGCGACCCGCAGCACCTTGCCGGCTGCTGCACGGCCGCGACGTTTTATGCGGCGGCCGCGCTGGGGGAGCGGGAGGAGGCCGTCCGGCTGCTGGGCCAGTACCGGCCGGACCACGGCATGTTCGTGACGTCGTCCTACGAGGCGGCCTTCCTTGCCGCGGGCCGGGCGCACTTGGAGGCTGCGCGGCGCCGGGGTGCGAACGTCAAAAAGGACGACGGCGGCGGTCCCGCCGAGCTGACCGCCATCGCGGATCAGTGGGCGGAGCGGGGGATGGTGCTGGCCGAACTCAACGCGCTGGTGCTGGCCCTGGACTTCGACGTGGATGCGATCAGTCCGCGGCTGCGGCGGGTGGCCGAACGCATGGAGGGTCACTGGGCTGCCGCGCTCGCAGGATTCGGCAAGGCTGTGGAGGAGGGAACGGGGCACGGCATGCTGGACGCGGCGGACCGGCTCATGTCCACGAAAATGTTCGGCTTGGCCGTGACGGCGTTCCAGCTGGCGGAGTCCCGGTCCGTTCAGGGGCGCCACGGCTCGGTGGCCCACCTGGCCCGGGCCGGGCTGGTCCGTGCGCGTGCCGCCCTGGGGCTGGTGACGGATCCCCTGACGCAGGCCGGCGCGCTGGTGGTGCAGGAGACACTGACCCGCCGCGAACTGGAAATCGCCCGATTGGCCGCCGGCGGCTTGACGGACAAGGACATCGCCGCCGAATTGCATGTATCGGTGCGCACGGTGGAGGGGCACCTGTACCGCAGCTACGGAAAGCTCGGCATCACGGCCCGCAGCGAATTGGCCCTGGTGATCGGCAAATAGGGCTCCGGTGGTCCAGCAGCGAGCTCTGCGAGCGCGTCGAGACCCCGACCCCACACCCCGGTGGTCGAGCAGCGAGCCCTGCGAGCGCGTCGAGACCCCGACCCCGCACCCCGCTGGTAGAGCAGCGAGCCCTGCGAGCGCGCCAGTATGCAGCGATGGCGACATAGGCCGGGTCTAAGTCGCCATCGCTGCATACTCGAGGGGAAATTCAGGGCCTGGGACCCGGATTTCGACAGGCTCAATCACCGAGTGCCCAAATGGTGCCCGCGACAATCGGTGGTGCAGCTCCTGCGACCTTTTCGATGCATGGCCCGCAGATGCTGCACCACCGATTCCTGGGAGGGCGGCGAGCCCGCGGGTGCTGCACCGTCGATTCTTGGGAGGGCGGCGAGCCCGCGGGTGCTGCACCGTCGATTCTTGGGAGGGCGGCGACCCCGCAGGTGCTGCACCGTCGAATCAACAATGGTGGGGAGGAGGCGCAAACGGACTCCGAATGTACAGATATGGTTGGCCGGCGCGGACTCGGGGGTCGGATTGGCACCTCTGAGGCACCAATTGGCCGGTGAGTTTGCAGCGATGGCGACATAGGCCGGGTCTAAGTCGCCATCGCTGCTGACTCGAGGGGAAATTCGGCGGCCGGGACCCGGATTTCGACAGGCTCAATCGCCGAGTGCCGAAATGGAGCCCGCGACAATCGGTGGTGCAGCTCCTGCGACCTTTTCGGTGCCCAACCCGCATCTTCTGCACCGTCGATTCTTGGGAGGGCGGCGACCCCGCAGGTGCTGCACCATCGAATCAGCAATGGTGGGGAGGAGGCGCAAACGGACTCCGAAGGTACAGATACGGTGGGTCGTCGTGGTCGCCGAGGATCGGATCGGCACCTTTGAGACACCGACTGGCCGGTGAGTATGCAGCGATGGCGACATAGGACGGGTCTAAGTCGCCATCGCTGCTGACTCGAGGGGAAATTCGGCGGCCGGGAGTGCGGCGACCCCGCAGGTGCTGCACCACCGAATCCCGGGAGGGCTGCGAGCAAGCAGGAACCAAGGGCCCTCCACCATTGCACGGGTACGGCCCAAACACTTGCGTACTCGCACCACTCACTTAGTCCGTTGGTGACCATAACACTGGCCCCACGGGCACCATGAGCACCAGCCCGGCCGCCATCAGCCCAAAAACCAAGTAGTCCAAATCGAAAAAACAAGTACCTGTCCAAGTAGTCTGGCCCCCCAGGGCTTGGAATTTCCTGTGAAAACACGTACAGCTCACTGGTGCAGCGGGGACCTATACAGACGTTTACTTATGTCATCCCACCGGACATGAAGCGTGAGAAGGTCTCAGATGTCTCAATCAACGCACGCGGTGGTGCAGTTCACTGGGGGAATACAGAGCCCCGGGGCGCACCAGCTGCAGAAGGCAAATACTGACGTGCGGGCAGACCGGCGGAAGAAAAAGCTTGGTGGCAAACGCCAAGCTCCCGATTCGGAGCCGGCGGCGGACAAGCCTTTTGAGACCAAGGCTTTCCCCCAGCCGTCGTCGGCTCCCCCCAGTAAAAATGCCGCCCCAACCATCTCAGCCACCCTCCAGAGTGCCGTTGCGCTTGACGCCTTGATGCACGACGCCGGCTGGCTGGGGGCGGTTGTCACCGGCCCGGGCGGCGTGGGGAAGACAGCGCTGATTCACCAGGTGCTGGCCGGCCTGCCCGACGGCACTGCGTTCCAGTACCTGCGGGGCACTCCCTTTGCCAGCCGGGTGCCCTTCGGTATGCTCAGTCTGTTGATGGGGCCGGCGTCGCCGTTGGACCCAAGCCGGGCTGGAGGTCCGGCCGGCACCCCGGCTGGCAGCCAGTACGGCACCCCGTCGGAAGCCCCGTATGGCACCCCGACGGAAGCCCCGTACGGCAACCCGCCCACTATCCCGTCCACCACCCCGGGCAGCCCACTGCTAGGCGTGGTGATGCAGGCCCTGAGGGCAAACCTCACAGACGGATGCGTGGTGGCAGTGGACAACGCCGACAACGCGGACAGCTGGTCCGCCCTGGCCCTCTCCGAACTCGCCGCCAACGGCGACATCCGCCTGGTGTTGGGCTGCCGCAGGGTGGATGCCCTGCCGCAGGAATTTTCGCGGCTGTGGCGCGACGGCCGGCTGCTGCGCCTGGACGTGTCCGCCTTGGACGCGGCCGAAACCCGCAATTTCGTCCAAAGCGAGCTGGCCGGCCCGTGCTCGCTGGCCGTGACAAGCCTGCTATGGCGGGAGTCGTGCGGGAACCCGTTCCAGCTGAAGGCGCTGCTGCACCAGGGAGTTGCAGACGGCGCCTTTTTGCGGACCCACGGCATCTGGGTGTGGAACGGCCCTGCCGCCGCATCCGGCACGGCCTTCAACACGGCCGTCAACACAGCGTTTAATTCGGCCTTCACCGCCGATTTCGAAACACACCCGGCGGGCGCCGCCGTCGTGCCTCAGGCGGCACCTCAGGCGGCACAGCAGGCAGCGCCACAGGCAGCGCGGCTGGTGAACGCCACGAACGGCAGCCGGGAAATCCTTGACCTGGTGGGGCAGGCGGGCAGCATTCCGGTGTCCACGCTGCTGGAGCGCTTCCCTGCGGAGGAGGTGGATGCCCTGTTTGAATCGGGCGATCTCCGCTTTGCCGGCGGCGGCAGGCAGCTCCTCACCGTGGCGCATCCGGCGCTGGCTCGGGTGCTGCAGCAGGCATCGCCGGACCGTGTGCTGCCGGCGGAGGTGGCCGCGAGCCCGGGCTGGGTGTCGGACACCGTGGCCGGGGCGCTGCCGGCCGACCTCGCCGCGTGCCTGCCGGAGGAGGCAGTGTTGGCGGGCCGCCGGGCGGAGTCGCTCTCCCTGGCTGGGCACCAGGACGACGCCCTCCAGGTGGCCGCCGCCCTCGGGACCGCCCTGGGAACGGGCGTGGGCCCGGGGCTGGTGGGCAGCCTGATGCGCGTTTATGTGGCCGGCGGCGAATGGCGCAGGCTGGACGAACTCATGGCCGACTGCCTCCAGCAGGGCGTGGTGGCCGGGGGTGCCGAATGCGCCGCGATTGAGGTGGCTCACGGGCTCATCCAGGCATTCCGCGGTCATTACGATCAGGCCCTGGAGCTGTTGGACAGGGGCGCGGCACAGTTGTCGCGCACCCCGGAGCAGGGGTGGGAGGCCGTGGCGAGGATCGCCGTCAGCCACTGCCTCGCCATGATGGGAGGCACCTCCGCCGCAGGCCGTGCTTCCGCCGCGGACCGTGCCGCCAGTACGACGCGCGGCCCCTCCACTGCAATGGCCGGTGCGGACACTGCTCCCGGCTCGCCGGACGGCGTCGTGGCCCTCCTCAACGCGGTCCACGCCAGCCCCGCGGTTCCGGCCCTGTACCGGACCCTGGCCCAGTGCCTGGCCGCCCAGACCGCAAGCAAGACGGCACCAACGGCAACAACCAACGCAGCCCCGACAACTTCCCAAATCCTCGACACCTGGCCGGAAGATGACCTCCCGCTCCAGCGCATGCTCACCCTCCTCACCAAGCTCCGGACGCAAAGCAGCAAGGACACCACCAAGGCGCGCGGCAAGGAAGACTGCACCGCCCTCCACCACGCCGCGGCCGAACAGCAGGGCCCGCTGGCCGAGGCGGTGGGCGTCTACGCCAAGGGACTGTTGTCGCAGGACAGCGAAGTATTGGTGCAGGCCGTGGAACTGGCCAGCCGAATGGACTTCCCGGCCCTGGCGCTCGCCGCCGCCCGGCAGGCCCTGGCCCTGGCCCCCGCCACGTCTGTCCGCGGCGTCCGGCACCAGCTCCAACGCCTGGTGGAATTGCCGCCGGAGCTCGCCGGCACGCGGCTGCGGACCCGGCTCACCGGGCGCGAGGCCGCCATGGCCGCCCTGGCCGCGGCGGGTGCCAGCAACAGGGACATCGCCGAATCCGTGGGCGTCTCCGTCCGCACCGTGGAGGGCCACCTCTACCAGGCATACGCCAAGCTCCACGTCACCAACCGCGAAGAGTTGGGACCGCTGCTGGACCTCGTTGGGGGGTGAGCCAGGTGCTCCACACGCTTCCCGCAACACTTGCCGGGCGCAGGCCGCCTGCCGCCGCTGTCCTTCCCGCCGCCGCGCCGTTGATGCACGACGGCGGCACCCGGGCCATCCTGTCCACCCTGGCGGAGCCGCAGCTCGCCGGGGCGTTGGTGGTGGGCGGGATCGGCATGGGGAAGTCGTTCCTGGGCCGGGAAGCCGGGGCCGCCCTGGAGGGGAGCCGCGACGTGCGGTGGCTGCAGGCCCACCAGCTGCTGGCCGGCGTGCCGTTTGGCGTGCTGGAACTGTTCCTCGCCATGGGCGGCAGCGGCCAGGCAAACGGCAAGGGAAACAGCCAGGCAATCAGTCGCGGAACGCCGGGGGAGGCCGGCGGCGGGTCGGGCCCGGAGTGGCCGGCGGGCCACCCGATGGCATTGGACGGGGCCTTGGCACGAACCACGTTCGGCATGGTCCAGGCCATGCATTCGAGCTTGCAGTCGCACATCCGCGAGAGGGGTGCCGAGCCGCTGCTGGTGGTGGACAATGCCCAGTGGATCGACGCCGCCAGCTGCGCCGTGCTGGAACAGCTGGCCCTTTCCGGCACCGTGAAGATGCTGCTGCTGTGCCGCCCGGGCAGCAGCCCCGTGGCCGGCAGCCTGCTCTTCACCGACGACACCCTCCTGGCCCAGCACCACCTGTCGCTGCTGGGCCCGGCCCAGGTCCACGCCGCTTGCGAGTCGCGGCTGGGCGGCAAGGTGCTTGCCAGCACTGCGGACGCGCTGGCCGGGGTGTCCGGCGGGCATCCGTTGTTCCTGCAGGCCGTGATAGACGCAGCGCTCCAGGCCGGCGCGCTGGGCCAGCACCACGGGGTGTGGCGTTTTTCCCGTACGCGGGCTGCCGAACTGCAACTGGTGCAGCCGTACGCCGTGGCACTGCAGCCGGCTGCATGGGAGACTGCGGCATCGCGGTTGACGGAACCGCTGGGCGAGCTGGCCGTGACCGTGCTGCGCGAATTCACAGAGGAGGAACAGGGGCTGCTGGAAACCGTGGCACTGGCTGAGCCGGTCCCGCTGGGGCTGCTGCGCTCGCTGTTCCCCGCGGTGGACATGCGCAGGGTGGCGGACGGCCTGCTCACCTTGGACACGCCCCGCCCCCCGGCACAAGGAGCCCAAACCATCAACGACCAGGCCCGCCGCCTGGTCAGCCTGGCCGCACCCGTTCTGGGCCACGGCCTGCGGGAGCGGATCCCTCCGGGGCGCAGCCGCCAGTTGCAACAACGCGTCGAAGAACTCCAGGGGACCGCGCCGCTGACCAGCGGCGCCCTGCTGGGCCGGGCCCGGTGGAGCCTGGACACGGGGAGCCACATCTCGGACCGGCAGCTGCTGCAGGCAGCCCGGATCGCCAACGCCCGGAACAACCCCACCCTGGCGCTGCGGCTCGCCGCTGCCGTCACGAACCCGGACGCAGACCTGGGTGCAGACCCTGGAGCGGACCTGGACTTCGCGGCCCGGCAGGAAATGGCGCTCTCGCACATCGCCCTGCACCACTACACGCAGGCCGGCGACATCGTGGAACCCCTGCTGAACCAGGCACGCACCAAGGGTGGGATCGACGCGGTGGCGGGGCTCGCCGTCGTGCTTGGGGTGTTGGAGGGGTTTGTCCCGGCGAAGCTGGAGGCGGCGGCAACTGCGTGGCGGGCGGTGTATGCCCAGTTGCGGGTGCCGCGCATGGAGGGGGCCGGGCTGGTGGATGCGCTGGTGGCCATCAATGCGGGGGAGCAGCTGGACCGGTGGCAGCGGGCGGCGCTGGAGCAGGCAGGGCGGGACGGGGAATACCCGGAGGTGCGGTTTGCGGCCACGGCGCTGCTGGCCCAGGACGCCGCTATGGAGGGCGACGACGCCCGCGCCCACCAGGACTTTGTTCGGGCGCGGCAGCTTTTGGCCGAACATCCGGGGCGGCTGGGCGTGCTGGGCAACATCCTCACTGGGTGGCACCTGCTGTTCCTGTTCGCCACGGGAGCCCACGGGCAGGCGCTGGCCATGGCCCGGGAGATCAAGGCCGAGGGGCCGCAGGGGCAGGGCGTGCCGGGAAGTTCGGGGTTGCAGGGATTTGGCCGGGAAAACCTGGACGGCGTGGTGGGGCTGGTGGAGGCGCTCGCGGCCATGGGCGCCGGCAGGCTGGGGGAGTCGCTGGTGAAGTTCGATTCCGGCCTGGCCGCCCTGGGTGATGCGGACCCGGTGCGCGTGCTGCCGTTTGCCCAGGCCAGTGCCGCGTATGCGTGTGCGCTGGCGGGGGACGTTGAAAAGTCGGCGGCGCTGGCGGCGGAGTTTGCCGCAGGGCATGCGGAGAAGTCCGTGGGGGAGGGGCTGCTGTGGCTGCTGTCGAGGTCGTACGCGGTGGGGGCCCGGGCCATGACCGCGGGCCCGCAGGGTGAACGGGCCACCCAAAAGGCGTGGCACCGGCTGCAGGGGCTGGCGGAGAAGGCGCACCACCACGGGTCCACGGCCGTGGAGCTGGCCATCCTGGACATCCTGCTGCGTTCCGGCTGCACGGAGATGCTCCAGCGCATGGCGGACATCAGCCGCGAGGGAGACGGTCCGGCCGCCGCCATGATGCACCGCATGGCGCACGCGCTGCTGGCGGGGGATCCCGTGGCCCTGGAACGGGTGGCGGCCATGCCGCAGGCTGCGCACAATGCGGTGCTGGGCGCCGAGGCCCTGGCCTATGCGCTGCGGATTTACACGGAGCGCGGGGATGCGAAGGGCCGGGCAGGGGTGATGGTGGAGCTGCGCGAGTTGAAGTTCCCGCTGCAGGCCGTGGGCAGTGCCCCGGTGGCCGAGCTGGCCGTTGCGGCCGGCCTCACGCCGCGCGAGCGGGAGATTGCCCTGCTGGTACATGAGGGCCGCAGCAACCGGGACATTGCGGAGATTTACACCATCTCCCAGCGCACCGTGGAGGGCCACCTGTACAGGATCTATTCGAAGCTGGGTGTGGGCAGCCGCGAGGAACTCCACGCGGACTGGCTGCCGGAACTGCTCGAGGCCAGGGATGGGTAGCCGCGCCGCCGCGTTCCGGATCCCGGCCACGCCGGCCCCGTAACTTATGCGCGTGACCCACGCTGGGTGTGGCGCATAAGTTGACGTGCGCCAAACCCAGCACGGGTCAGGAGCATAATTGACGCGGGGGGCTGACGTTTATGCGACGGACTCGGCGTGGGTTCGGCGTGAGGTGACTTGCGCAGAACCCGCGTTGGGTCTTGCGCATGACTTTGACCGTCAGCCAAGGAGTTTCATGCATGCGCGATACTCGCCGTCAGTCCGGCGCACGCGTGACGCCGCGTGGCAGGGCGCGCGAGTTGCTGGCTGGGAAACCGGTGGGGTTGGAACGGTTCGCCGCCATGCCGTCTGCCGTTGGCAGCGCCGGGGGGAGAGGCTAATTGCCTTGCTGGTGCACCACGGCCACAGCAATCGGGACACCGCGGAATAAGCGGGCTGTGAGACACTCTTGGGAAACTACACAGAAATCTGTATAGTTTTGGTATGAGCACCATGACCATTACTGAAGCATCCCGTGCCGGGCTGTCCTCGCTGGTTGCCTCGGCTGAAGCCGGACACGACGTGCCCCTGTCCCGACACGGCAAAGTTGTCGCCGAAGTGGTGTCCGCGGAGGAAATCTCCAGCCTGCGGCGTGACCGTGACACTCTTCGCGACGCGGCCCTTGTCATGGCCCGATTCGCCACAGACACAGGCGTCCGCACCGACCTCGACCAGGCCATGGAATTCTTCGGCTTCACCCGCGCTGAGCTGGAAGCCGAGATTGCCGCCGACATCGCGGCAGGACGGGCGTGACGACACATCCGAAGCGCGTCTGCGTGGTCCGGCTTACCGAGGATGCCGTTGCCGACCTGCACCGCCTCGCCAAGAAAGACCCCCACATCGTCCGGAGCGTATTCAAGAAGATGCTGCTCCTGGAGCGGTCGCCAAACGCCGGTGAACCCTTGCTGGGCGCCTTGATTGGCTTCCGCAAACTCGTTGTCGGTGACCGGCATTGGCGCATTGTTTGGCGCGTCACCGAAGACACCGACGGCACACTTATCCTTGACATTTCCGAGGTATGGGCCGTGGGCGTCCGGTCCGACAGCGAGGTCTACGAGGAACTCATGGCCCGCGTCGCACGGATTGGGGACGACCCCCAGCTCCAGCCGCTCAAGGACGTCATCACCCAGATGGGACGTCTCTACGAATCCGTTGAGGCCGCCGCCGAACCACCCAAGCATCCTGCCATGCCGGACTGGCTTCAGGCCGCCCTCAGCGACCAGCTCAACCTTGGCCCTGAACAAATTGCCCAAATGACGGAGCAGCAGGGGCAAGAACTGCTGATGAAACATTGGACTGGCCGCCGGAAAATCTAGCCGAATGCGGATGAGCCGAGGAGCAGACAGAGGCTGACGTCGTGTTAGGGCGTTGATCTTTACGTCGAAGCCAGTAAGCCCTGCAGGTGCCACCGCCATAGCGGAGATCTTCCATGCGATGGAACTCGGGCCAAAATCTCGCCGTTTATGGGAGGAGTACCAGAAATGACTGAGTCAACGATTGACTACGAAGCACTCATTGAGAAACTGCATGGGGATGGTCCCATCGTGGCCACGGAGCCGCCGCTGCGCGGGGCTGCCGCGGCCGATGCCGGACATGAATTGATGCTTGCGGAGTATGGCAGCGAGGAGGCAATTAATCGGGCAATCCGAGCCGGACGACCGCGTGTTGGAGACGCAAAAGGGGGGCCTCTCACCCACCGTCAGAGGACGGATCCCGGATGTTGACTACGCGGCCTTGGCGAGGCTGCGCCAGATTTCTGGCAAGGGTGAAAGCGAGCTGGTGCGCGAAGCAATCCATTTGCTCCTGCAAGCGAACAAGCTCGCAAGTTAACCAGCATGCCCTGCTCAGCCGGGGCGGACGGTAGCCCAACGGTGCCAGCTGGCGCTGGCGAAGAACCAGGCGAGAAATCTTTGAAGCTCAATCCCGCGCCCGGCGGGATGTCGGCCTGGCCCATGGATGGGACCCCGCCATAGTGGCCCCGCCAATGGGCAACACCAACCCAGGAGCAGATCGCCTGTTCGAGGCGACAACTACGGTAAATTGGTGTCAACACGACCGGCTCCGCCCCCCCGAGGGGTCCAGGGCCGGTCTTTACTTTTCACTGACGAGGAGAATATGGGGATGGATCCAAAGCCACACAGAACCTTTCTGGAGCAAATGGACCTCCTCAAACGGCGAGGCATGCACGGCGCGGACAATGAGTCAGCATGGGCACTTCTGCAGCGAGCCGGCTGCTACACGCTCAGTGGCTGCCGGAGCTGCTCGAGGTGAGGGACGGGTAGGGCGAATTATAGGTTACCGTTTTGGTTTCAGTATGGGTATCATCAGGGTATGAAAGAGCGTGAGGTTTACCCGAATGCGCCGCTTGTTTCAGTGTCGTTTGAGCTTCGTCATCCCCAAACGGAGACTTTAAACGGGCGGCAAAGAGCCTTGATCAAGGAACGGCTCGCGGGCCTATTGCCGGTGATGCGTTCCCAGCAGGCAATCACGCAGATGGTCGAGATTGGGCCAGCAGGTGCGGTTCCGCACGCACAATCAGAAGAGTATCCAAAATACTTCGACCGCAAGATGACCATTGCGGCATCGCTTCTCCAGGGCGCGATCATTGTCGAAACCACTCAATATCCAGGCTGGGAAGTGCTCAGTGAAATCCTGCTTGCGGTGTGCGAGGCACGGCATGAGTCGTCGCCCATCGATGGTGTGGAGAGAATCGGACTTAGGTACATCGATGAGATCCGCATTTTCGGGGTCGACGATCCCAATTGGAGTGAGTACCTGATTCCTTCGCTTTTGGGCCCGCAGGTTCAGGCCAGCCCGGATCTGCCGCTCAACCAATGGCAAGGGGCTTCCGTATATGGCCCTTCGGCAGGGAGATCATTAGTTGTACGGCATGCAACGGGCGATGGATATGCGATCGATCCCAGTGGAGAGCTCCGACACAAGACTCCGGCCTATCCGGGAAAATTCTTCATGCTCGATCTGGATAGCTTTTGGGTTCCGGAGGTCGAGGTGCCAGTTTTCTCGATGGACCTCCTCCGAGAGTATGGAGAAGCGTTGCACGCGCCCGTGCGCGAAATGTTCGAAAATTGCATAACAGAAAAACTACGGGAAGAGGTGCTCCGGAAATGACGATGACCAATCTCGCGCCAACCCGGCAAACATACGGCGTCGATCCGGGATCCACGGCATCCAGTGTTGCTCTGCCACTTATTGATGCACCCACACGATTCACCGCGCTTAGAAATACCGAACGGGCAGGTGTCCTTGTTTCACGTACAACGACACTAAGTAATGACGTTCGTGCGAATTACATAGATGCCTTGGTCCATGAATGGCGAATTCTCACGACAAATCGAGCAGCCACAAGTGTCAAGGAACTTCTGGAACTTCTTGCCGAGCAAGGATTCGCGTGGAGGGACATCGCGCGAATGATTGGCGTGAGCGTCCCGGCGGTTCAGAAGTGGCGGAGGGGAGAGAAAGCGTCCGGGGACAATCGAAGTCGGCTTGCCAGCCTGGTGGCAGCGCAGGACCTCATCGCATCCAAGTACGACATCCAGGAGATTGAATCCTGGTTCGAGACTCCGCTCATAGGCGATGTCCCTGTGACGCCTATTGACCTTTGGGCAGCGGGGGAGGCTTTTCTGGTGTTGGAGTACGCCAGTGGGCAGCTCACCTCAGAGGACGCCTTGACGCGTTTTGATGCTTCCTGGCGAGTCAATTATGAGTCGCAGTTTGAGACGTTCCGAGCGGAAGACGGAAATATTTCCATACGGTCGAAAGGCTAGGAATGTTGAAACAAAACCTCGAGGCGCCCGGTACCAAGGAAGATCCCGACTGGGATTCCTTGTACCGGGCAAGGGGAGATGAAGTCTCAGGGTCGAGGCCGATTTTCACCGGCGACGTTTTCACAAACGTTAGTGTGCTTGGGAATAAGGGCGCACAAATAACTGCCCTGATACTGCAACATCCCTGTGCTCTTCGTATAGATGGTGTGAACTTGGTGCCACGGCTCCTTGTTGCAGAAGTTCAAGAGTTTGACTTCATCCCTTTCAGCCAGTGGAATGGCCGGTTCAAAGTAATGCCCCTGCCGGTCCTGATCGGCCAGACCAATTATGTCGCCCAGCTCCATGAACCCCACCTCGTGGAGGAGGCTGCGTTAAATTCTGCAACACGGATCGCATCCATGTCCCAGGTGGGGGTCGATCTCCTCCTGCAACGGTGGGTGCATCACAACAGCCGTGTGGTGGTCCCAACCGCGGACTACCAGCGCGCCACCGTTGAGCAATTTGAAGAAGCCGATCTCATAGAGGAATGGTGTGACGAACGTGCGGCAACGGCGACAGACATCCCAGCCCAACTGGAGGCCGTTCACGAATGGATGCGGGGAGAATCCTCCAGCCCAGGCAAACGCTGGCAGGACCTTTTGCAGGACCCTCAAACCCGGGGTGTAGTCCGCAAGGCCATGCGCCGGCACATTAAGGAACTCCGATAATTCCGATGGGCCAGAACCCTGCCACTAGGGACAGACTTGCAGCTGGCGAGCTGCAATGGCTGCCGAACCTGCTCGAGCCGGGGACGGATGGGTTGAAGGGACAGTGACCAAGTAGCTTCGGAGACGAATTGGACTGCTGCGCCGAGCCCTTGCTTGCCAGCGGCTGCAGACGCTACCTCCTGAACCTGTTGGATGAACAAGGAACCCAAGGAAACCCTTACTACGGCCAAAAATGAATCGGTGCGATAATTAGGTTTGTTGGATGTGCCGTAATTGCGCCCGCCCAACACGCCCCGCCACCCCGCGGGACACCGCGCTTAAGGAGTTTTGGTGTTGAAATCCGCTGACCACTTCCATGACGGCCCGCTGACCGATGCGGAGGTGCGCCGCATTCGCAACGACTTCCCCATCCTGGACCAGGAGGTCAACGGCAAGCCCTTGGTGTACCTGGACTCTGGCGCTACCTCGCAAAAGCCCATCAGCGTCATGGAAGCTGAACAGGAATTTTACGAGCAGCGCAATTCCGCCGTGCACCGCGGCGCCCATACCCTGGCCGTGGCCGCCACGGATGTCTTCGAGGATGCCCGCGCCACCGTTGCCGCGTTCATCGGCGCCCAGGAAAATGAGCTGGTCTGGACAGCCAACGCCACCGCCGGGCTGAACCTGATCGCCTACTCCTTCGGCAACGCCAGCGTCGGCGCCGTCAAAGAGGCAGCCCGCCAGTTCGCCGTGGGCCCGGGGGACGAGGTCCTGGTGACCGAGATGGAGCACCACGCCAACCTGGTCCCGTGGCAGGAGCTGTGCCGCCGCACGGGGGCCGCGCTGAAGTTCATCCCCATCATGGAGGACGGCACGCTGGACATGGAGGCGGCCGCCGCCCTGTTCACCGACCGCACCAAGGTGTTTGCCTTCACCCACGTCTCCAACGTCACCGGCGTGATCAACCCCGTGGTGGAGCTGACCCGCATGGCGCACGACGTCGGCGCCCTGGTGGTGCTGGACGCCTGCCAGTCCGCGCCCCACCTGGCCCTGGACGTCAAGGCCCTGGACGTGGACTTTGCCGTGTTCTCCGGCCACAAGATGCTGGCCCCCACGGGCATTGGCGCCCTGTACGGCCGGGCCGCGCTGCTGGACGCCATGCCGCCGTTCTTGACCGGCGGCTCCATGATCACCACCGTCACCATGGACAAGGCCGGCTACCTGCCTTCACCCCAGCGCTTTGAGGCCGGCACCCAGGCCATCTCGCAGGCCGCGGCCTTTGCCACCGCCGTCAACTACCTCAGCGAGACCGGCATGGACCGGGTCCACGAGTGGGAGGCAGCCCTGGGCCAGCGCCTGGTGGCGGGACTTGAGGCCATCCCCGGCATCCGCGTGCTTGGCCCCTCCGCCGGCACCGCGCGCGCCGGCCTGGCCGCCTTTGAGGTGGACGGCGTGCACGCGCACGACGTCGGCCAGTTCCTTGACGCTGCCGGCGTCGCCGTGCGCGTGGGTCACCACTGCGCGCAGCCCCTGCACCGGCGGCTTGGGCTGAGCGCCTCCACCCGCGCCAGCACGTACCTTTACAACACCACCGGGGAGGTGGATGCGTTCCTGGCCGCCGTGGCGGGTGTGCGCCCCTACTTCGGCATCACGGGAGCATAAGAGCATGAGTGCCTTGGATTCGCTGTACCAACAAATCATCCTGGAGCAGGCAAAGGCCCGCACCGGGGCGGACCTGCCCAACAACCAGCTGTCGGGGGAGGACCTGCCCGCCGGCACCGGCCAGTGCCACCAGCTCAACCCGGTGTGCGGGGATGAGATCACCCTGCGGCTCGAAACCGAGGGCACGGGCGCGGAGAAGAAGATTTCCGGCATCCACTGGGCGGGGGACGGCTGCTCCATTTCCATGGCCTCCGCGTCCATCCTCAGTGAGCAGATCGTGGGGCTGGGGGCGGAGGAGTTCCAGGCCATGATCGGCAATTTCCGCGAGGTGATGCGTTCCCGCGGCAAGCTGGAGGCCGATGAGGAAGTTCTGGGCGACGCCGCGGCACTTTCCGGCGTTTCCAAATTTCCGGCCCGTGTGAAATGCGCCATGCTGGCGTGGGTGGCAGCCGAGGATGCACTCAGTCAAACCCCGTAATTGGTACCCAGTTTGAGTCCTAGCACTGACACAAACAAAAGTACATAGTGCCGTAAATCCCGGGTGCATATATGGTTGCCTCAGGCGCTCTATTGGGGGGCGCCTCACGTAATCATCCCGGGGGACGGATTTGGTTGCACACAGGTTTTTTGCGTCTTCAGTCATGCGTTCCGGCAGTGTGCCGCATCGCGAGGGCCTGGCCCGTCTGACGCCTTCCTATGGCCTGAACCTGAAACCCAGCAGGGGTCAGCAGTTCGCCATCCGCGGCATCGACTTTGGCGAAACGGGCATCTTCAGCCTTGCCATCACTGCCGGCAGCAGCCATGTCATGGGCCAGCCGGACGGGCATGACAGCGTGATCCTGGCCTACGTGCAGAACGGCCGCCTTGACCTGATGGAAGATTACACGGAGCAGGAATTGGTTGCCCGGCCCGGCAGCGCCTGGATGTACAGCAGGTCCACCAATTTCCAAATGGACATTGCTGAAGACGCCGTGCTGGTTTCCATCACGCTGCCGTTGCAGGTTTTGCGTGACTTTGGAATTACAGAGTCTCCCACCCTCCACGAGCTGAACTCCGTGGCAACCATGCTGCCTCCCACGCTGGGCTTCATCCAGCAGGCCTTGGAGCAGGACGGCGACATTCCGTCCGTGGCGGCGTACTTCATGGAGAAGCTGCTGCACGAAATGGTGGGCGGCATTCTTCTGGAAAACCTGGGTGCCGTGGTGAGCGGCTCGGGCCGCAAGAGCATCTTTGACCAGGCCATGGCGTACATAGCGGCCACGGCGGGCAACAGGGAGTTGACGCCGGCCAGCCTGGCCCACGAGCTCTCCGTATCCCTGCGGCAGCTCCAGCGCGATTTCAAGCGCCACCACCTCGCCATTGCCGAGGTAATCCGCAGCCACCGCATTGACCTGGCCCTGAGGCTGCTGAAGGACCCGAAGCTGGAAGTGCTGTCTCTGGAAAAGATTGCCGAGCATGCGGGCTTCTCCTCACTGGTGCAGATGCGCCGGACCCTGCAGGAGGCTCAGTTAGGGCATCCCAGCGAGCTGCGGTCGCGCTCCCGGGCAACGCGCAGGGAAGTGGAAGCCCTCTCGTAATCACGCACGCCGGCACGTAAAACGACATTCCGCGACATCAAAGAGCACTATTCGCGACAGGCTTTTGTTTTCCTGATGTAAACCATTAATCCCCACGATTGAATTCGTTTAGGCCATCCATTTGGGGACGGTCAATACGCTTTCTACTTTTAGGGGGAGTTCGTGCCTGAACTCGAACAGTAGAATTTTGCCAACAAGCCGCGCAACCGCCGCGCAATCGTCAAGGGCGCGGCCTGGTCCGTTCCTGTCATCGCCGCAGCAATCGCCGCGCCGGCTGCGAGCGCCTCAACCGCCTCGACAGACCTTGGAATTGCTTTTGGAGGGTCCCAGATACTCACTGTCGGCATATTGGGTAGCCTGCTTAATGCAAATGTGACATTGGCAAACACCCTGACAGTGACCAATCTTGGTACCTCTGCATCAACGGGTGGAGAAGTATTGACGCTTACGTTCCCGTCAACATTGTCCCAGCTGACGCTGGTATCCGCTGACGGACTCGCAACGATCACGATCCTCGGTACAACTGCCACAATCATCTTGCCAGTTCTTGCTCCAGGCGCAAGTGAGGTTATTAACTTGGGTCTGGTTTCCTTGCCTTTGGGTGTGTTGACTGGACCTCAGACAATCGATGCATCTTTGGCCGCGAACGATACCAACGCTGCTAATAACACGGCAAGTTCGACCGTCGGAATTACCGTTCTGTAGTAGCAAACAACGAACTGCGAATAGCGCTCCTAGATTAAGTGTCCGATCCGCTCGTTATTTGAGCGGGTCGGACATTCTATTCTGATCGGATTGTTAGAAGAGTGCGCATGGCAGACCCGAAGCGGGCAAAATACGCCTTCGCCAAACCGATAACTGTGGTATCTGTGTAGAGGTCATTCATGAGGAGGACTTCTTTTGGCGGAAAGAGATCTCGCCAAATGGTTCGAGGCATCTTCTGCCACGGGGTCTTCCGCAGCATGTGCCACCTTCCGAGTCCGCCAGTCTTAGCGGACAGACGGAAAAGCCAGTCGGGCGAAGGGTCCGGCCATTCCGAGATCACATCGTCTCCAAACTTCGCGGCAATGAATGGTCTCGTCGCTGCAAGGGCGCCGACTTCAGTACAGATCGACAGGAATCCTTTTTGGTCAGAGACTTCCAAGCCGAGCAAAAAGTCGTACTCGCGTTGCTCTCTGGGTCTCCAATCCGACCGTAGCGAGTGAACTGCCAAAATAAGCCTTGAAGCCTCGACCGAGGGGACGGGAATGTCTCTGTTGGCCATGGGCACAGTCGTGTGGCTCGCCCAAAACACATCAAATGCGGTGGCCGGATCAGCTTCGAAACCCGGGAATGACTTGTGTGCATCAATGTCGTTGGGCCATTGCGGATGGTAATAGGTGACAGAGTGGCTAGGGAAACGTCCACCGTCAGGATCAGTTGGTCGGCGAAGCCACCCACGTGACTCGATCAGTATCAGAAACCGGTCAAAGTTCTGTGGCTCAATAAGGACATCGGCATCAGTGGACTGGTGACCTTCGCGGAGCCCTTGCAACACAACGCCCGGACCTTTTACGAACAGAACTCGAATGCCGTTTTCGGATGCCAAATAGGCCAGCAAGGCGTGAGTCAGCAAGACCCCTTCGCGCATGGTCAGCGTCTCGACCTGGTCCATATCTTCCTAGCCGGGTAGCATCCCGAGTTGTTGGGCGTTTGAATTCGTTTCGATGAAATGGCGGCCTCTGGAGAAGGGACCGCCGTTTTCACTGAGGTACGAACTTACATTACTCTCTGATTGATTCCGAGTGAGCTCGGTACCACTCGACGGTGGTCTTCACACCGTCTGTGAGGCTGATTGACGATGTCCAGCCAGCGTCGGCTAGCTTGGATACGTCCAAGAGCTTTTGCGGCGTGCCGTCGGGCTTGGTCGTGTCCCATTCCATCTTGCCGGCATATCCGGTTGCCTCTGCTACGGCTTCCGCCAGTTCCTTGATGGTTACATCGGTACCGGTACCCACGTTTACCTGTGCATCACCGTCGTAGTTCTCCATGAGGTGCAGACAGGCGGCCGCCATATCGTCGACGTGCAGGAACTCGCGTCGGGGCGAGCCAGTGCCCCAGTTGGTAACCGTCGGTGTACCGGATTTGACGGCCTCGTCGTAACGGCGGATGAGTGCCGGTAGGACATGCGATCCCTTGGGAGAGAAGTTGTCTCCAGGGCCATAGAGGTTGGTTGGCATGGCCGAGATCCAGGGTAGCCCATATTGGCGGCGTACGGCCTGAATCTGCAGAATGCCAGCAATCTTTGCGATTGCATAAGCGTCATTGGTGGGTTCCAAATGACCGGTAAGCAGTGAGTCCTCACGTATTGGCTGCTCAGCCAGTTTGGGGTAAATGCAGGACGAGCCTAGGAACAGCAAGCGTTCGACGCCGTGTTCGCGCGCTGCGTCAAGCACGTTGACCTGGATCCGGAGATTGTCACTCAAGAAGTCAACTGGGTAGGTGCTGTTGGCGAGAATTCCACCTACCTTGGCAGCAGCTAGAACTACGTAGCGGGGCTTGGTCTCAGAAAAGAAGGCAAACGTGGCCTCTCGATCTTTCAAGTCGAGCTCTGCAGATGTACGGCCTGCAAGATTGGTGAAGCCTTCAGATTCAAGCTTGCGCCAGATACCCGAGCCGACCAGGCCGCGATGGCCGGCAACATAGAACGTGGCGTCCCTGTCGAGGGCGGCCGGGGTGAAATTGACGTCCATGGCCTAGTTCTTCCAGCTGTCCAGGTCCACCGAATCCACCCAGTGGCTGCCGGCGTTCTTCAGGATTTCAATGTCTGCATCCACCATGATGCGTGCCAGTTCAGGTGTTTCGACAGTTGTTTTCCAGCCGAGCTTTGCGCGGGCCTTTGACGGGTCGCCGATCAGGGCGTCAACTTCGGTGGGCCGGAGGTATCGGTCGTCGAATTTGACGTGCTCTTCCCAATTTAAACCGGCGTGGTCGAATGCGACCTGCAGGAAATCCTTGACGGTATAGCCCACACCGGTTGCCAGGACGAAGTCCTCGGGCTCGTCGACCTGCAGCATGCGCCACATGCCTTCGACGTACTCGGCGGCATAGCCCCAGTCGCGGATAGCATCCAGGTTGCCCATGTATAGATCGTTTTGCTTGCCGGCCTTGATGGCGGCAACTGCACGCGTAATCTTTCGAGTTACGAAGGTCTCGCCCCGTCGTGGTGATTCGTGGTTGAACAAGATTCCGTTGACGGCAAAAAGTCCGTAAGCCTCGCGGTAGTTCTTTGTGATCCAGTAGCTGTAGACCTTGGCCGCGCCGTAGGGGGAGCGAGGGTAGAACGGAGTGTCTTCGCCTTGCGGCGGAGGAGTTGCCCCAAACATTTCTGAGGTCGATGCCTGGTAGAACCGGGCATTCACGCCGGACATACGTAGGGCTTCGAGAAGTCGGACGGTTCCAACACCGGTTGTGTCAGCGGTGTGCTCAGGCTCGTCGAATGACACACGCACATGAGACTGCGCTGCGAGGTTGTAAACCTCGTCGGGCTGAATGCTAGCAAGCAGGGTTACAAGACGTGCGCCGTCACTCAGGTCGCCGTAATGCAGGAACAGCTTCGCATCAGGATTGTGAGCGTCGACATACAAGTGGTCGATGCGGGTTGTGTTGAAGGTCGATGCGCGGCGGATGAGGCCATGGACTTCGTAACCTTTTTTGAGCAAAAACTCGGCAAGATATGAACCATCTTGCCCGGTGATGCCCGTGATGAGCGCGCGCTTCGTCAACGCTTTTCCCCCTAAATAGAGTGTTTTGTACTGATTCAGCCGTCCGGCGGTGAAGCCCGCGTTACTTGGCTGTGGCGAGTTCGCGCAACCATGCGCTGTACTGAATTATAGCCGCTTCCTCGGAGAGAACATTTTTGGCGTAGTTTTTCCCGGCTTGCCCCAGTTTTTCTGCCAACTCTGAGTCCGCGGCGAGGTTTATGACGGCCTCAAGGAGTTCTGCGGGTCTCCCCGGACTAATGCGCAATCCTGCTCCCGAGGATGCGATTTCCGTCGCGGTTGTACTGTTAAATTCCGTTGCGGCCAAAACAGGGAGCCCGGTGGAAAAATATGAAGTCAATTTGCTCGGTACTGCCATTTCCCTAAGCCCGGGCATCTCATTGACTAGCAAGATGTCAGCGGCATGCAGCACCGCATTGAACTCCTCATCAGAAACTGGTGCGAGGAATTCGATTCTCTCGACGCCCATGGCCAGTTCTTGAATTTTCTCGCGTTGATTCCCGCTCCCCAACAGCACAAATTTTACTTTCGCGCTGACGTCATCGGCCTTTTGGGCCGCTAGGACAACATTCTCCAGTGCCTGCTTTACTCCAATGTTGCCAGCGTGGAGCACTACAGTCTCATCGCCCCAGCCCAGTGTCTGCCTTGTGGCGGACCGGTCTAAGGCCTCGACCGGCTTCAAATGGGTCCAGTTTCTTATGACCCCAACGTTTTCACTCCTCACGCCCAACTCACTCACTAGGTAGTCCCTGAATCGGTCGTGGATGACCGTGACCTTTACAGCCGACCTGAAGACCAATCCCTCGAACAGCTTCATGAGTCTGGTCTGAATTGAGTTTCCGGAACCGGTCTCTGCAAGCCCCCGGGTGTAGATATCTTGTACCCACACGCCAGTAGCTGGCCTGGATATCCCCAGCCTCGCCCTAAAAAGACCGAAGGCGCTGGCAAAGAGTGATGGACTAACCAGCAACACGACATCGGGCGTGTTCCACCGCGCAAACAACAACCGAAGGCCAAAACTAAGTTCCATATGCATTCGGTTAAAGTTTGAGTGGTTACTCGGGATGAAATGGCGGAGTCTTGTGACAGCCACGCCATTCCTCGTTTCGTGGCACTGCCAGCCAGAGTAGCCTTTGGCGAGCTTCCAGGCGGGATAATGGGGATACCCCGTCACTATCTGGACTGCGTGTCCCTGGGAGGCCAACAACTCAGCGAGTCTTGTGGTATAAGGGGCGATGCCAGTCGGCTCTGGAGCGTAGTTAAGGCCGATTATGGTGACTCGATGTTTCGAGCTAGACGACTTCATACATGCAAGAATAGAGGGCGGGCATCTCTCTGACTGACACAACTACGAACTGGGGAAAACATGGCAAGCGACGAGCGGAATCGGGCACCCATCGCGAACGTTGTCCCCATCATTGACCTTTCAGCAGCACCTGGTGCGCGCGAAACTTGGGACAAGCCTCGAATTATGGTCTATGCCTGGGCCGTCTGTGAACTCCTCTTCGTCACCAATGCTTGGCAAGTCAGCTCGAAACTTCGAATCCACGTACTAAGACTTTTCGGGGCCCGCGTCGGTCAAGGTGTTGTATTTAGACAGCGTACGAGAGTGAAATTTCCCTGGAAACTAACTGTCGGGGACAGAAGTTGGATAGGAGAGGGGGTTTGGATACACAACCAAGACTTTGTAACTATCGGCAACGATGTGGTTGTGTCGCAGGAATCCTTTTTGACGACCGGGAGCCACGCACACCGAAGTGACATGAGGCTCATCACCTCACCGATTCACATAGATGACGGTGTCTGGATTACCTCAAGAACGATGATTACGGGCGGGGTAAGAATAGGTAAAAGCGCCCTTATCGGACCGATGAGCCTAATACAAAAATCAATTCCTGCAAACAGCATTTACTCGGGTAATCCGCCTGTACTAGTCGGCGAACGTTTTAGATTCAAAGAATGACAAGTGTTTGGTATACTACCGTTTATTCACCTCCAGTTGCCGCCAACTCAATGTTAAATTAAGAAATGTAGGGGCACTCCAAAGATTTAAAGAAAGATGTTTTCAAGCTAGTGATGAATTCTAACAGCGAAATTCGGGTACTAATTTATGAACCTGTAGGAACGGGACATCGTTTCTACTATGTCCGGCTCCTCATAGAGGCGGCACTAAAACGCGGCGACACGGTTGCCGTCGGCCTCACGAGAGAATCCTTTAACTGTCCTGAATATAAGCTCCATCTTAAACACTTTGAATCGCAAATATCGATGTACATTGCAACTTCAAACGATCTATCATCGATCGAATCAATCTCCGAGAAATTCCGTGCCGATCTCACGGTTATCCCTGACGGAGATATATTCGCTCGCCGATTGATCAGGAAAGGTAAATGGCGGGGAGCCGGACGTCTATCTATTCTGATCATGCGAGAACGCTCGCAGAATAGAAGCAACCCCGTGCGTGTGTGGGTAGATAATTCTCTCAAAAAGTCAATTTTTACTATGGCATCACGAATGAACTCTGTAAAAATAGTAATACTCAAATCCTCGACTTGGAAGGGCGTGTCGAATTATTCCGTTGCACGAGATCCGGTATCTTCCTTTACAACGAGTGAATCAATAAGGTCAATTAGAGAATCGTGGCAAATCGAAGATTCTAAACATTGGTTTGGGATCTTCGGCAATGTCGACATGAGGAAAAATCTCTCACTTATTGCTCAAAGCATAGCTCTATTGCATCGATCTGAGATCGGCATTTTGATCGCGGGACAATGTCAGCAGGAGGCCTTGGACGAGGCGGGTGAATATTTGGATAATTTACGTGAAAGTGGAGTAAAAGTTGTAGTAGTAAATCGCATACTCACGGACTTGGAAATGGACAGCGCCATTGCAGCGGTGGACACTGCTGTATTGGCACACAGCAACGAGAGTCCAAGTGGAATTCTGGGAAAGGCGGTGGTTGCAGGGACCGATGTGGTTGCCGCTGGTGCCATCACTCTTAAGGAAGATGCGAAGATGATTCCACAGAATGCCATTTGGTGCCCCTTGGATATGTACGACTTGAAAATTGCCCTCGAAAAATCGATGGAACGATCAGGAACGGTCTCTCCGTTGGCCGGCCTCGGGGCAGATCAATTTACCTCCGAACTATTGTCGACGAACTAATGGATGCACCGAAAACAAGGAGTCTTAGTTTTCAATCAGTGGCCCTGGCAGCGGCTGCAGCAGTGGCTCAATTACTGGTAGCTCTCATCTTTGTTCTTGCGGCCAGAGGTACAGATCCTGAATCGCTAGGACGCGTTGTTTCGATGATAGCCATCGGCGTTACACTTGCTGGCATTATCGATTTTGGTAGTAATGCAAGAATTACCCGAGATATTGCTCGAGGAGATCAGTCTCATCAATCGATATCGAGACAATTGATGACCAAGATTTTGATCTACTCTAGCATTTGCATTTTATTGGGGCTGCTCTTCGGTATCCTATTCGACGGTAGCGAAATTTGGCCCTGCGCTATCCTGGCGTTTGCCACAATTACTGGTCAGACACTGCAATCACCAATTCGTGGCCTCAGGCGTGCCCACATAGTTGGAATTGTGATGCTGATCGACCGAATTTGCGTTCTGATAGTATTTACATGTCTCACATTCTCCGGAGTTGATTCAGCATCTTCACTTTGGATTTCACTGTCTATAGGTCCCATTGTCGCAGCCATATATTCCTTCGTATCAACGCCGAAAGAATTGCGTCCAAGTTTGCGACAATGGCACGCGATGAACCCGTGGGTCAGATCTGTCAATTTTGGTGCATCCAATATATTCATTAGCCTGCAGGGACTGGATGTAACATTGCTGAAATTCTTTGGTGGTGCGACTGCAGCCGGACTCTACGGAGCTGTTAGTAAGTGGACGCAGCCTATTAGTATCGTTGCCGGCGCATTTGCCTCGGCGTCAGCACCATTCGTAGCTCATGCCGGAAACATGAAGGATGCATGGCAGAGCATGCGCCGTGCCGTTTGGATGCCAGCCTCAGCAGTTCTTATCGCTATTCTGATAGCAATAAGCGCTCCAGTATTAGTACCGATATTGATAGGTGACAGTTACGTGGGCTCGGGTCACGTACTTACAGTATTGGCCTTGGCCGCGATCCCGGCGGTTGTAAATCAAACATTCTTCGTGACTTTGCAGAACCTCGGCCGGGACCGCGCAGCAGCGGTCATATTGGCCGTAATCATTGTTGTTCAATTATTGATTATTGTATTATTTGGGGCAGTTTATGGTGCTATGGCGTGTGCCATTGCGTCGTTAGTCTCGCAAATATTGCAGGTAATAGGATTCAGTTATCTTGTGAGGACCGAACTCAAGAAACCGAGAACTACCTTGACTATGACAGAACAAATGAAAATAGAGAGTTAGCCATTCATAGGTGCTTCATGAAACCAGAATTCCTTCCCTGATTATCGGAGAATCAACGAGCGATGACTAGAGTAACGTGGGTTACCAACCTTGCAGCGCCATATAGAATTCCGGTCTGGAACATATTAGGTGAATACGTGAACCTTCACGTAAGAACTCTCGTACAAGAGAAGAATTTCCACCGTGACGCCAAAGGTAGGGCTAGAGATTGGGCTGACAAGCCGGAAGATGCAAAATATGATCAGGCAGTTCTTCGCTCGAAGAGAGTGCCGTTTTCTCGACGTCCGCTCAATATACTAGTTTCACTGGATGAAGTGCGGGACATGGCTAGGTCGGACGTGATTGTCCTTACAGGCTGGCACGATCCGATCTACTGGCAAATACTTCTAGTTGCCAAAATAACGCGCACAGCCACAGTTGGGTTCTACGAGTCAATCTTGGCGACGCATACACACAGGCGTGGAATGATTGCGCGACTCCGTGCTTCCTTCTTTCGTTCCTTGGATTCTGTGGTGACGCCCGGTGTGGCAGCAACGGAAGCTATTGTCGCGATGGGAGTTAGGCGCGAGCGGATTTTTGAGGGATTCAATGCAATAGATATTGAGATGTTTTCAAAGTTGAATCAGGGGGATGCTCCTAGTCAGGAAGGTGGACATTCATTCTTGTTCGTTGGTCGACTGATTAGTTTAAAGAATGTTGATCTGATCATTAAGGCCTTCGCTCGAATAGCAAATGCCCGTGACAGTCTAACCATAGTTGGTGGGGGTGAATGTTTAAACATGCTCGAAAATCTCGTCAGAGAATTGGACCTTTTGGATCGTGTAACATTTCTAGGACCAATAGAATATAAACACCTTCCAGATGAGTTAGCAAAACATTCGACACTAATACTGGCTTCTAGCACGGAAGTGTGGGGACTGGTTGTAAACGAGGCTTTAGCAACGGGCCTTCATGTGGTGGTCAGTCGTAATTGCGGGGTAGCATCATCGGTCGCCCACATGCACGGAGTGTTCATAACCGAAAATGATGTCGAACATGTTGCTCAGTCAATGACATTGAGCCGCAGTTCTTGGAATGGCAGGATCAACAAGCCCGACATATTGAAGCATCCTCCAAAAGAACTCGCTGATCAATTTCTCCTGGCCTTTGATTCGGGCTTAGGACTGTCCAAGAAATAGACATTGGATTTTTCGGCTCAACTTCATCTATCGAAAAAAGTTTTCCAAACCGGATTGAGGCTCTCATGGTTTTAGACGAAGATCAGTTAGAAGGATTGCATCTCGTTCAGTTGACCATGGCTGATGAGGTGAAACGTATATGTGAACGGTATCAGATCAACTATTTTCTCGTCGCTGGCTCCGCTTTGGGGGCGGTCCGTCATCAAGGGTTTATTCCCTGGGATGATGATATTGACTTCGGAATGATGCGGGTCGACTATGACAAGTTTCTATTTCACGCACAGAATGATCTAAAACCCATTTTTAGCATTCAGACCTGGAACATAAATTCAGCTTTTGCGTTGCCATTCGCGAAGCTCCACAGAAACGATAGCAAGTTTGTCGAGCCGGCGGTTGCGGAGATTGGAACCCATAAGGGTATTTATATTGACATCTTTCCCTTCGATGCGGTTCCCGACCAATCTTTTCTTCGTATGTTGCATATGGGACAATTGGAATTGCTTAGACAAGTCATTATGGCACGCGCGGGATATTTTCAGAATTCCGACGCTGGCTTCTTTTCCCGACTCATTCGGAAACTTGCTTCGCGTGTATCTGTTTTTTGGAGCTTCCAGTCCATGGTCGGCATTCATGAACGAGTGTCCCGCTATTTCAATGGGCGTGTCAGCAAGATGGTAACCGCGATAGGTGGGTCTTACGGCTATCGCCGGGAGACAATCACCCGGGCTTGGACCGAAGAGTTATGCCCCGCCAATTTTGAAAATAACGTTTTTCCTGTATTTGAGGATGTTGATTCCTACTTGAGAAATTTGTACGGCAATTACGATATTCTTCCGCCATTGGAAGCTCGGTACGGGCGACATCGAATTATTGAGTTTCAACTTCCCTCTAAGCCATAATTTGTTTCTCATGCAGAATCTTGGATCCCCGACGTTCAGATTAATATGATTCAGATTAATGAGAAATGGGATCTGGCGCTCCAAACTCTAATTTTAGGAATAGTTTGAAGATATTGCATGTCGTTACATTGGTTACCCCCGATGGTGCTTTTGGCGGCCCGGTCAGAGTTGCACTGAATCAGTCAAAGGAACTGATCGCCCGCGGGCATCACGTCACCGTGATGGGCGGGGCGATTGGCTATGAAGGTGGTCTGCCGACGGAACTGGACGGCGTTCCCGTAAAACTATTCCGAGTTCATAGTTGGGTTCCTGGTGCGGGTTTTTCTGGACTCGCCTCCTTAGGAATGATCTGGTGGTTGATCAGAAAGTTGGGTTCCTTTGACGTTGTTCATTTGCATTTGGCACGTGATTTAGTCACTTCACCTGCGTCGTTTATTGCCATGGTTTATCGAAAAGAATTTTTCATTCAATGTCATGGAATGATTGACTTTTCTACTAAATTTATGGCGAGACTGCTTGATCGGTTGGTGATTCGGAGAGCGCTCGGGCAAGCGAAAACAGTCTTTTCACTGACTCCGGAAGAGGTTGCGAATATTCGTGGGCTTAGTCAGGACGCGGACGTTGAGATTTTGTTGAATGGTATCTCGACTAGTCTCGACTTCTTCTCCACGACCCCACGTCAACAATCTATTCCATTTGAAGTCATAATGCTTGGAAGAGTTCATTCTATAAAAAGACCCTTGGTGTTTGTTGAATTAGCGCATCATTTGGCTGAAAGCTTTCCAAACGTTAGGTTCACTTTGCTCGGTCCTGATGGAGGTGAAGGGTCAAGGGTTTTGACACGAATTCGCGACCTAGGCCTAGAAGAGACTGTCAGGTGGGAGGGCGCTCTAGCCCCCTCGGATGTCTTGAATCGAATTCGACATGCATCCATTTTTGTACTTCCCTCGGAGAGTGAAGTCATGCCGATGTCGGCGCTTGAGTCCATGTCCGTAGGTGTTCCGGTCGTTCTTTGCCGGCCGTGCGGAATTGCGGATGACGTAGTTGAGGCTCAGGCGGGTTTGGTGGCTGATCAGACTCTTGGATCTTTGGTAGACGTAGTTTCGACGCTGTTAGTTGATCCGGACCTTAGAAGTCGGATGGGTCATGCCGGCCGTAACCTAGTGGCTTCAAAGTTCAGTATTGAAAGAGTTGTTGATCAGCTAGAGTCAAGCTACTGCCAGAAGACTTTTGGCCACGGGTGAGTGCCGCAGCCGACGATGGCGGAGTGATATTGGGCGATTATCCTTGTTTGCAGCTCATAGTCAGTCGGAACTTCGCAAATGGGTTCTTGCATTGTCCTTTGGGAGAAGAGTTGACCTATTTGTCAGGAAGTTAGTTTGTTTGTCAATTGAAGAAAGTTTAAACCTGACCCAATGTTGCTTTCATTGAAGCAACGAGTTTGGGTTACTGCGTCGGTGGCTGGTGGTGTAGGTTTGGACTTTTTATAACTCCACGTAGGATTGAAGATGATAGGCTTGGAGCAATAAACGAGTCCTTCAGGAGTAAAATGCCCAGTAAATCGGTTACTATGATTCATAGCGCCACTAAGCTTCCTGCCCTTACAGGTCTCCGCTTCCTGGCGGCTTTCGCCGTTCTTATTTCCCACTTCAATTACCGTGGTGTAGTTTCTGTTCCAACCGCGATCATCAATTTCGTGGACGGGGGCAGGACGGCCGTATCTTTGTTCTTCGTCCTTTCTGGTTTCATTTTGGCTTACAATTACTCGAGTCTGTCTGGCCGCAGCGGTAGAATTAAGTTCTACGCGAGCCGGTTTGCGCGCATCTATCCCGTAACAATCCTTGCGGTTGTCTTGGGGAGCATTGGTGTTATATATGCGCTGCTAAATCGAAGTACTGGCGCACTGCTGGATTGGTACTCATTGAAGGAGGCCAGTGTCTTAAATCTGGGGGGTAGTCTATTTGCCCAAATAACTACTCTTACCGGATGGCTTCCTGCAGCTTCCCTGAATCAACCGTGGAATAGCCCAGCGTGGAGTATTTCATGTGAGGTATTTTTTTATGCCCTATTTCCCGCTTTGGTCGTTGTAATGCGAAAACTGTCCTCGATCCATATGACAATACTATTGTTGTCTGCGTTTGTTGGACAGTGTCTTATAATTTTTGCGGCACGAACCTTTTTTCCTTTGGGCCAAGAAGGCTTCATAGTATTTCAATTTCCTCTGACGCATCTCTTTGAATTTTTGATTGGCGTGGCTGCGGCGCTCCTGTTCATCCGTGGAGGTGAGGACTGGATGAAAGTTGGATGTCGACGTATTATTGTTTTGGCAGCTTCGCTAACAATATTATCGACTATCGCAGTTTTTAGGCCTATAGATCCTGCATTCCTACTAATGAGTCCGTTTTTCGCATTGCTTATCCTTGCGCTTGCAGTCAAGCCGAAGCGTCAAGAGAGCATTTTGGCGTGGCGTCCAGTGGTTCTGTTGGGTGAGGCGAGCTTTTCTCTTTACATGATCCACGTACCCCTGTTGAATTTGTATAGTGTGGGTAAATTCCCAAATACTGTTGGCTGGATTCTCATGACAATGACGATATTGCTAAGCATCGGTGTCTACAAATGGTTTGAGACGCCGTTGAGAATCCACGTGCGCTCGGCTATCGTCAAGCGTGCCCTCGGAACTCCCAAGCGCCATTTGCGGACCGACGCCAGTAATTAGCCTCGATTTTTCATGACTCGGGGATTTTCGTGGATCAGGGCTTACCGGCTGCCTGACAGTTCTGATTTTGGCATGTGGGTGTGACAACGTGACCGCTGCCGTGGCGGTTGGTGGTGACGGGTTCCACGCCGGTCACGGTGCTGCTGGTGTTTTCTGAAGTCGTGTGGGCGGGTGGCGGTCCCGGTTATGGCGGGCCCAGTGCCGCGAGGCGTTTAATGCCTTTGATCAGGAGTTGCACGTCCGGGGCGGTGGAGGCCAGGTGGAGGGTGGTTCGGCGGGCGTGGCTGGCGATCCTGCCCCCGATTTCGAACAGCCTGGCCCGGAGCTTTTTCGGTTCCCAGCGTCTGGCCTTCGTCCCGGTGAACGCGACCATCTGGGTCCAGGCCATGATCTCGGCGGCGAGCATGACCACTCAAGCACCAGGACTCCGGACATGAGGAGTGACGACGTTTACGCGTCCTTGATTTTTCGGGGTTTCTGGCGGCTGTCGGGCTGTTAATTTTGCCTAATTTGTGAGAAAATAGTTATGGAGAAAATTCCGGAACAGATGAGGAACCATTGATGACGTTTTTGGCCATCCGGCAGGCACTGCCGGTGCTGGGAGAGCTCGGAGCGGTGCTGGTCGGGGATGCGGTGGCACTGCTTGAGGATTCCTCCGGCGGCGGCAGGATCTTCATCAACGGCCAGGCCTCCTATGTGTGGGGACCGGACCAGGAGGGCCTGCGCCGTTTGGCGGCGGCGCAGTTGGTTGAGTCCGGGGCAGCCTCGATGGGAGAGGTCGCGGCAGGTTTTGGCGTCAACCCGGAGTCGGTGCGCCGCTGGCGGATAAACCTGGCCGATGGCGGGCTGGCAGGGGTAGCGCCGGTGAAGAAGGGCCCGAAGCGGCCCTCGGTGCTGACGGAGGCGAAAGCGACACAGATCCGAGCCCACCGCGGGGGCGGGGCGAGCCTGCGGGCCACCGCCGCGGCGACTGGCGTCTCCACCGACACCGTCCGGCGCGCCATGGCCGGCGCCCCGATCGAAGCAGCCGTGGCGGCACCGGAAACTGCCGGGGAGCCCGTGCAGCCGCAACTGCCGGTGTTGCCGGTCCCGGCGCCCCGGTCCGGGGAGAGGGCGGCGGCCCGGTCCGGGCTGCTGGAATGCGCGTCCCCGGTGTTTGCCCCGGCCGCCCGCGTCCCGCACGCCGGGCTGTTCCTGGCCTTCCCGGCCCTGGAAACCACCGGCCTGCTCCAGTGCGCGAAAGACGTCTTTGGCGCACTGCCGGACGGGTTCTACGGCCTGAACACCATCCTGATCGATGCGGTGCTACGGGCGCTGGCCGGGGAGGCCCGGGCCGAGGGCGCCACCCGGTTCACCCCGGAAGACCTGGGCAGGGTCCTGGGAATGGACCGCGCCCCGGAAGTAAAAACGATCCGCCGACGGACCGGCCAGCTCGCCGAGACTGGAAAAGCCGCCGAGTTGATCGCGGCCCTGGCCGCCCACCACCTGAAAGCGAGGGGCCCGGGCGGGGAGGACCTGGCCGCGATCCTGTACGTGGACGGGCACGTCCGCGCCTACCAGGGCACGAAAAAGATCGGGAAAATCTACTCCACCCGGCTCAAGTTCCCCGTCCCCGCCACGGAGGAAACCTGGGTCGCCGACGCCCACGGCGCCCCCGTATTTGTAGTCATGGCCGAACCCGGTGCGTCCCTCGCCGGGGAACTCCGCCGGCTCCTGCCCGAACTCCGCACAGTCGTAGGCGACGACCGGCGCATCCTGGTCGGCTTCGACCGGGGAGGATGGTCCCCGGCCCTGTTCAAGCACATGGACGAACACGGCTTCGACGTGCTGACCTGGCGCAAGGGCACCACACCCGATGTTGACCCGGAGAAGTTCGTGGAGGTCTCCCACACCGACGAGCACGGGGAAACCCGCACCTGGTCCGTGGCCGACACCCTCGTCGACCTGGCCCTGCCGACAACGAAGAAGACCGGGGAAACCTACCAGATGCGCCAGCTCAGCCGCATCGTTCCCGCCAAGACCAAGACCAAGGGGAAGGATGGTGGGACGCGGCAGATCCACGTCCTCACCACCAACCGCAATCTGCCGGCCGGGGAGGCTGTATGGCGGATGGGCGGGCGGTGGCGGCAGGAAAACCAGTTCCGCTACGGCCGCATGCACTTCGAGCTTGACTCCCACGACTCCTACGCCAGTGACGATGATGACCCGAAGCGGTTGGTGCCCAACCCCGCCAAGGCAGCCTCCTACCAAAAGGTCCTCACCGCCCGGAAGCACCATGCCGAGGTTGCCGCCGACGTCCAGGAGGCGCTGACAGCCCTGCGCACCGCGCCGCCGGGACAGGCCGAACTCAAAGTCGTGGTGACCAGCACGATGCACAACACGATCACGAAGCCGTTGTGGAAGGCCGAAGCCGCCCTCAAGGCGGCCGAGGCTGCCCACAAGCGGATCCCCGCGAAAATCCGGCTCGGGAAGCTGGCCCCTGGCCAGCAGGTCCTGGACACCGAGACCAAGCTCATCCACACCGGCATCCGCATGGCAGCCTACAACACCGCGATGACGATCGCGCGGGAGATCCGCACCAACACCGGCTACAAACGCGCCGGCGATGAGGCCCACGCCCTGATGCGCCAGGCCTTCCACTCATCAGGCGACATCGACCCCACCGAACCCGGCTTCCTCACGATCCGGCTGGACCCGCTGCCCACCCAAGCCAAAACCCAGGCCGTCGCCGAGCTCTGCGACCACCTCACCACCACCCAAACCCGCTACCCAGGCACCGAGCTCATCCTGCGCTACGAAGTCAAGAACCGTGCTTGATAGCCACAGCCATTACCTCACCATGTCCGGAGTCCTGGGTTCACCCGCGGCGGCTATTTCCGCAGCGTCAGCAGCGGCTTGCTCGGCAGCGATTTTCAGGGCCCGGCGGACACTGAACTCAGAGACGCCGACCGCGTTCCCGACGGCCTGCTGGGACAGGCCGGTGCTGCGTAGTTCCACGATCTGGGCGATGACAGTGTCGCTGAGTCGGGATGCCTTCTTCGGGCCCTTCTTTTCCGGCACCAACGCAGCAATGCCACCGGCGGCCGCCCGCTGGGCCCATTTCCACACCGCCACCGAGGAAACACCGAAAGCTGCCGCGATCTGCTCCTGGGAGGCCGCGCCCAGACGTACCAATTTCACTGCCGCCCACCGGCGTGCTGCAGTGTCTTCGGCATCCCACACGTCACACAATTGCCCGCGAATATAAACTTCCCCGCCATGGTCGTTTTCCATCAGCGACACCGCCAAGCCCACCGACACGGCAACAGGATCCATCGTCACAGGCAGGGGAAGTTGAGCAGTCATGAAAACCATCATTTCACCCCTCGATAGACGACAAAATACTAACTCTATTTTATCGTATGTCGGGCAAAATTAACAGCCTTTCAACCAGTCAAAACCCCCGAAAATCAACGAACTTCAAATGTCTGTCCCCGACCATGACCGGAGCCCTGAGGCCTAACCCAGCTGGGAGTCGAAGAGCACGGTAGCAACCTTAAGAACGCTATGACCGAAGCCGTGAGCCTAGCAGTCTCGGCCCCACCGGCCCAGGCCACCTGACCACTACTTTGACCGGATACTTATACTGACATGGGTGCAGGCTGCTGCCGACCTCTGCAAATAATTCGCCGACATCGCAATCGAATATCCCGGCAGCATGCAATGGTTACGTTAAGGAACGATAAATATCACGGAAAGCAACTGCACAGAAAATTGCTATTACAGGTTTTCGCGGAAATTGTAATTGGTGGTTAATGCGGTGACCAACTTTCGAGGTCTCCCGCGTTGGAGAAAAATACCGGAGGGTTTGCTGAAATTCAGACTCGCGTATTTTTATCTCAATGTGTAGAACTGTTGAGGGAATTAAACTTCATCGTCGGGGTAGATCATTACTATTATTTCGCAATTGACTCGACCTAGCGGCTGACGACTCTTCTGACCGTCTGGGAATGATTGAATGAGCTGTCGATGCTAAAGGCTGTGTTTCTTGCCGTCTGGAAGCCAGCCGACCTTGAGACATCTTGATCCGATATTCTGCAACCGAACTTAAACCCATGAAAACGAGCATCAAAGTGAATCCAAATCCTCGGTCCTCGAACGGAGTCCCAAATGGAATCAGGGCAAGAAAAATTAGCTCAAATCCGCGAATTGCCGAATGGATTTCATGGTAACCATAGATCCGGGCTAAATGTTTCGCGGCACGACTTGCAGAGAATACGAATATCATAAGAACAGATGTTCCAATAAATCCGTACTTAACTACAGTAATCAACGGAGTGTCCATGGGAATATCTGCGGTAAAGCCGGGGCCAAACCCAAAGTAAGGACTCATTTTTATGTGATCCCACGCATACTGATACTGATCAGCCCGAAGTCGAAATGATTCATCGGATTCCGGATTTCCACCAATAATTGTAAGGATTGATCTAAAACGGGAATCCAAGAATTCCGGATCTCGAAGGAGATTTGAAGCCAATAATGGAATCAATGAAAGCATCACTGCGAAAGCGACGGTCATTGCAATAAGCAATTTACGTAAAGGGACACGCATAAATTTGCGAGCGCCCGCAACGCCTAAAATTCCCACGAAAATTATGAGATTAGTTCTAGTGCCAGTAACAATCATTGCGGCCGGGACAATTACAATTGATATTAACCACAATAAGCGCTTGAATTTCCTTGTATAGGTAACGCAAACCAGCGCAAGAGAGAAAGCCAGTGCTGGCACGACAAGGCTCGACAGCATGAATCGACCGACTTCAACGCTAGAGATGTTTCGACGTTGAAGCCAGTCTGCGGCGAATCCGATAGCGGAAATTGTTCCGATGAATCCTATTGAATTGACTACAATTCTTGGAGTCAGATCACGCCCGGCATCGAGGCCAACAACAGGTGATGCGATGACCAGCAGATAAAATACACTCTGGCGAAGAGTCGTTAGCAAGTCAAATGTTGGTAATATCGCAACTCCAACGAGCATGCCTATGAGCATGCAAATAAGGAATAGAATTCCCCATTTGAATGTGGTACTAAATCGACCAATCCAAATGGGGGGATTCGTTATCAGACGACAAGTAGATATAATAAAACACAGCACTACTGTGACCATGTACGCAATCTTCAAAGGGCCGACATCGGTGCTTGATCCGAGGACGAAAAATCCACCTCCAATAACGACACTAATACGTATCCAAGACTTCCAAGCAAGGAGCCAAATGGAGAGGGGGCCAATGATCATACCCAATCCGATGAGAGGGTTCATGACAGCCAGACAGCAACACAATATGCCATAAAGGCCCCATGAGACTCTTGCTTTCGTAAGTAAGTTGCTCGTTGTCAGTAGTGCCATTTTGTCCTAATTGAATTTAAGTATTGATGTCTCGAACTGTAAGGCGTTTGGGTTGGCCGAGTGGCCTTGTATTGTTCCGAGTCTCAACTTTGAAAATTATATTCACACTAAAAGTTTGGATTCGATTGGAGATACTATCAATGTTGTCGCCAATATCGCCTGGACTGTGTTCCACGGCGATTTCTCATTGCAACTACCTCTAGGATCTACAATGCCGTCAATATGAAGAAAGAAATTTGATTATATAAAAGAGTTAAGTTTATTTCTAATAATGTTTTTCGGCAACCCAACTCGTTTTGTCTATCGCAATTTCGATTGGGTCGGCTATGAACCCATATACCATCATCGATTGGATGAAGCCATTGATTTGAATTCGGCTTTCATTCAAGTCCAATTCATATTTATTCATCAGGTGCTGAATCAGCTCGTGAGGAGTCATCCCGGAAGTAATGAGGAGCCAAAGTTCAACCGCGGTACCTTTCAGGATGACAGGTTGATTGGAACTCAGGCTTAGGATTGCAGCTCGCCCTGAGCCGATTTCGTGAATAAGAGCAATATCTTCCCTCGCAATCCTCCTTTGGGGCTTCTGACCTAAGATTTCCATGCTCAGTAGGCCCCGCCCGATCTCATGACAGCTTTCAAAGTCTTGAGTAGAATGATGAAGTCGCCTGCTAACGACCAATTTTCCACGTAGTACAGATCAAGCCGAACGGTATCCTGCCACGATAGATCAGATCGGCCGCTAACCTGCCAAAGTCCTGTAATCCCGGGCTTGACCATGAAACGTCTGTGAACGTGCTTCTCGTAGACGGCAGCTTCGCTCTCCAGGGGAGGGCGCGGGCCGACCAGGCTCATGTTTCCCGCTATGACGTTGAAAAGTTGTGGAAGTTCGTCCAGGCTAAATCGCCGCATCCATTTGCCTGTAGAAGTCACACGCGGATCATTTTTCATCTTGAACATGACGCCATTGCCATCTGATTCGTCAATGAGGCCCGCAACCTGCTCATCTGCGCCGACAACCATTGACCGAAACTTGAGCATCTCAAAAATCTGTCCCTGGAGGCCGACTCTGGGCTGTTTGAACAATGCGGGACCACCTGTGGCCTTTACAACCGAGGCTAGAACCACGAATAGCGGACTGAGGACGATAATGAGCAATGATGACGAGACGATATCAAAAATTCGCTTCGCGAAGCGTGCTCCAGAGCTGAACTGTGGGGTCGATACATGGACCAGAGGGAGGCCTGAAACCGGTTGAACATGTATCCGTGGGCCAGCTATGTCCGTTAGTGCCGGTGCCATGATGAGGCGGATGTGACGGTCGGCAAGTGCCCATCCCAGATCCCGAATTTTGTGGGGAGGCATGGCTAGACCAGATGAAAGAGCCACTGTGTCAGCTTCAAAGCGGGAGATTGAATCCAGGATATCCTCCACGGATTCGCCTGTCCCAGCTAAAGGTGCTCCTAGGGCAACATCGGCGTCGCCCTTTACATTTATTGACAGCCCCGGAACATGAACTGCGACGGGTGTGAAACCGGCGAAGGGCTGGCGAGCCAGTGATTTGGTTAGGTGAGCCGCTGAAAACGGCCCCGCCACAACCATTACGCGGGCTGTTGAGAGTCCAAATCGGCGCTTTCGGTGTAGAAGTTGTCTCTGGATCCAACGCGCCAAAAGGATTCCTGCACTGCCCAAGGGAAGGGCAAGGAGTATATATCCTCTTGCGGTGTCAAGGTTGAATGCATAGGATATAATAGCCACCGTGCCAAATAGCCATGACGTCGCGGTCACGACAAGTTTGAATTCTTCAGTTCCAGATCCAATTATTCGAATCTTCCGACTGTCCCATGCCCCAAGCATGACGTACCACGCAAGACCGAGCAGGATGCCGCACGCCCAGTACGACACGGTCATATTCCCGATTTTCAAATCTGACTTATCGAAGCCGAATCTTGCAAGTTGGGCTGCAGTGAGCGACGCAGTAATGATAGCCGCATCAACCCAGCGGAGACAATGTATGTAGGAATTACGCCAATTTGTTGCGTATTGATTCCGCAAGAAGACAGGGTGAGCTACCCTAGATCCATCCGTGAGCGCATTGCGACCGGTCGATATTTGCCCCAATTGTACCCCACTTTTCAGCCATGTAGCTCGACATCCATGCTCTAGCAGAACCGATAAGTTCAAGAGACCAGATGTTCAGGCCGCAATGATTCGCAACATGCTGCTTCCAGCATTCCATCCGAATCATACAGGAAAAAGTCGTTTCGTTCAGGTGTCCGGCTTAGGTTGGTAGCTTGAACACTGACTCCTTCGTCGCTGAATGGCACAATGGGAGGAGATAACAAGCTGGCCTAACTTAGGGACTCATTCGTGGAAAGCCTGTCACAACAAAAACCGTATGTTCCGGAACCTTCCACCGGCGATACCCCGCGAAGGAACCGTACCGCACGGTACGTACTCCTAGGGTTCCTGGCCTTTTTCGTTCTGGCCGTTGTGGTCTCTGGCGTTTTTGTGTTCAACCTCGCTAATTCATTTGATACTAAGGCCCAAAAGATCGACCAAGCCTTTCCTGCCGAATCCTTGCGCCCTACGAAGCCAACCACTGGCGCCGGCGCCAATACCACCAACATCCTGGTGTTGGGCAGTGACAGCCGTGGTGCCACTCTCAACACTGCGGAGCAAGGTGTTGCTTCCGACCAGCGCTCTGACACCATGATGCTGGTCCACATTCCTGCGGACCACAAAAACGTATACGCCATGTCCATCATGCGGGACACGTGGGTGACCATCCCCGGTCACGGGGACGCTAAGATTAACGCGGCGATGGCGTTTGGCGGAGTCCCCTTGGTAGTTCAAACACTTGAGGGCATGTTTGACACGCGCATTGACCACGTGATGATCGTTGACTTCGAAGGCTTCAAATCCATTACCGACGCAGTCGGTGGTGTGCAAGTCAATAATCCTGCCACATTCCAAAGTAGCTTCTTGAAAGGCCATACGTTCGAGCGCGGGGTCCATTCCCTGACAGGCGAAGAGGCATTGGCGTTTGTGCGTGAGCGATACGCGTTCTCCGATGGCGACTACCAGCGGGTCAAGAACCAGCAGCTCTTCCTCAAAGCGGTGTTGGCCAAGGTCTTGACGCCGTCCACCCTGGCCAATCCGGTGACAGTCTCCAATTTGGTGGGGAAGTTTTCACCTTTCGTCAGCGTAGACAAGTCGCTGAATGCTGGTGCTATAGCCGGATTGGCCTTGGAGCTGAAGGATATCCGCTCCAGCAATATCAAGACGTTCACGCTCCCCAATCTGGGGACAGGCACGTCAGCGGACGGACAGTCGA
The DNA here is from genome assembly GCF_025548615.1 of Arthrobacter sp. A2-55. Taxonomy (NCBI): domain Bacteria; kingdom Bacillati; phylum Actinomycetota; class Actinomycetes; order Micrococcales; family Micrococcaceae; genus Arthrobacter; species Arthrobacter sp. A2-55. The sequence goes on from NZ_JAJLOZ010000014.1 coordinate 58,928, forward strand.
TCGTCATCAATGACGCCAAGACAGTGAAGGAAATTGCCGAGGCCATGAAGGACGACCAGCTGGCCTCCTACCTGGATGTGCACGGGCTGGTGCACTGAGTCGACAGTTCGGGGCGGAGGGATCCTGGGTTCGACGAGCTCAACCAGCGGGTTCGGTTTCGACAGGCTCTACCGCCGGGGTTTCGACAACCTCAACCAACGGTTTCGGCAGGCTCAACCAGTGGGTCTTCGACTCGCTCAACCGACGGTTTCAACGAGCCCAACCGCCGGTGATCAACGAAGTACACGGCGGCGCCAATGGCGGCACCCGTTGTATTTGCCAGTACGTCCATTCCTGAAGCAAACCTGTGCGGCAGGAACAGGTACTGGCTGAATTCAATGAAGCACGATGCCAGGGAACTGATGGCAAGGCTCACCCAGCCGTTCTTAAACCAGGTGGAGGCAATCAGGCCCATGGGGACGAACATGGCAATGTTCGCCGTGAATTCCACCTGGTTGTAACCGATAAACATGGGCAGGCCGTGCGCGTGCATCCAATTGATGACCAAATGAAGATCGCCGCTGGCCGGCCGGTCCACCGGCGTGGGCCAAAAAACGACCAAGGCCACGCCCACAAGATAGACGGCGGCAGCCGTTAGGGCAACGTGGTGGAGCGGCTTGATCATGTGGCTCAGTCTTGTTGGTAGATGTCGGGGATGCTGTCGCCGTCATCATCGCGGCTTTCACGCACCGCCAGTTTACGGTAGTGGCGGTTGCGGCTGCGCAATACTACGGATGCGAGCAGGGCGGCCAGGACTGATCCTGCAAGGATGGCAACCTTCGCATGGCTGTAATGCGGGCTGGCATCACCATAGCTAAGTTCGCTGATCAAGAGGGACACTGTGAACCCCACGCCCGCCAACAGCGCCAGGCCGGCAACGTCGATCCAGGCCAGGCCGTCGTCGAGCGTTGCCTTGGTGGTCTTCGTTACGAGCCACGTGGTGCCGAAGACGCCCAGGAACTTACCGACCACCAGGGCGACAACAATGCCGACGGCCACGGAGTCGGTCAGGGCGTTCTTCAGCCCGGTTGCACCACCAAGGGCAACGCCTGCGGAGAAGAATGCAAAGAGTGGAACTGCCACACCTGCGGAGACGGGGCGGACCAGATGCTCAAAGTGCTCGGCGAGCCCCGGGCCCGCGGATGGTCCGCCTCGCTTGGCGGAGCGGATCACAGGGACCGCAAAGCCCAGCAGCACGCCGGCAACCGTGGCATGGATGCCCGAGGAATGGACCAAGGCCCACGTGATGAGGGCCAGCGGGATCAGGAAATACCAGGCAGTGATGCGTTTTTGGACCAGCCAGGTGAAGGCGAGCAGGGGGAGCAGTGCAAGGGCCAGGTACTGGAGGTGCAACTCGCTGGGGTAGAAGACGGCGATGATGGCGATGGCGATGAGGTCGTCCACCACGGCCAGCGTCAACAGAAATGTTCGCAGGGCAGAAGGCAAATGAGTGCTGATGACGGCCAGCACGGCCAGGGCGAAGGCTATGTCCGTTGCGGTGGGGATGGCCCAGCCTTTCAACACGGCAGGGCCGGCTGACAGGTTGACTACCGTGAAAAGGACCGCCGGGATGATCACCCCGCCGAACGCTGCCGCGATGGGCACGGCGGCCTTGGCCGGGTTGCGCAGATCGCCAGCGACGAATTCGCGCTTGAGCTCCAGTCCGGCCACAAAGAAGAAGATGGCGAGCAGGCCGTCCGAGGCCCAGCCGCCGAGGCTCAGGTTCAGGTGCAATGCCTCCGGGCCTAGCTTGAAGTCGCGAACGGCAAAGTAGCCGTCCGCCAAGGGGGAGTTGGCCCAGATGAGGGCTACTATGGTGGCCGCCAGCAACAGGGCGCCGCCGACAGTTTCGGAGCGCAGAATCCGGCCGATATGGATGGACTCACGGTAGCTGCTACGGGTAAATATGCGTCGGGGGGAGGGGATACTCATGGGCAGGTACGCCCTTTCGGTGGGGCCAAGGTTCGGTCCGTCTCCGGCGAACTTTTGGGTGCGGCTGTGACATTGCCGACCAGACTTCCCGGCGCACCTAAGAAGTAGTTTAGCTGTTCTACGGCAACCTCATGCCCACCGCGTGGAACTGCCCATTTGCTAGGTTCGCCGTTGAGACAGTCGGCAGCCTTGCCCTCCGCCTTCTTGCTTTGCCCCGAACCGACCAGTTTTGGTTATTATCGTTACAGGTATGCTTCTTCGGAAACCCGCAGCAGGTCGAAGCAGCCTCGGAAATATGGACCCAGCCTTCACACACCGGCCTCAATTCGCCACGTCTTGCTATGGGGCGATCGAGCGACGCCAAATTGCATGGTAGTCAACACCAAATGAAGCAGTTGGGGCCACAACCGTGCTGCCAGGAGACTGCCTACCCACGATGACATGCACCTGTGGGACGACCCAACCGCCTGTGCCGGTTACCACGTGACGGTCATGCAGAGAGCCGTAATCTGTTGGCGACATCCACTTGGCTTCAACGGAACCAATTGTCGTCAATCGCAGCAGCTCCGCCCGTGAGACTTGCGTTCCGTTCACACTATTGCCGCCAAGCAGCTGAATCCTGCAGGTCGTTTTCGCCGTAACAGCTTTCAAAAAGGTTCTGAGCGGCTCGATATCTCGGAACATGTAGCGGTCAGACCAAATCACTTCGTGGGACCCTGCCAAGAGCTGGGAAAACTTCGCAATACTCCTAGCCAAATTGTCCGGCCATATAGGGTCATCGGCCGTTTTTGCGGTAAGGGCGAATTGAAGCCGATCCAAAAGTTTCGTCGGACCTGCCTCAGTTAGTAGACCGTAAACACCGCACCTCGCGGGGAAGGAATCGCGCGCTTGATCCAAGTAGCCCCTCGAGATAGTGGTCGATGCGACCTTGCGAACATCTTCAATGAAGGACAGGTCCTGCTCGAATTGATCCGCGATTGTTACCGGCTCGACGCTTGTTGTGGCGAGAGCACGCTCTGCAAGTACCGCTGACTCGCCAAACCACTCTCGAATTTGTGCGAGATCCTGGCGGTTGGCCTCTTCGGGCGCGAGGAATGGTGGCTCTAGGGGCGTGACCCGCGACATCAGAGGGCTTCCAGCACCAGGGCGAGTTATTTCAGTGCTGCAACGTGCTGTAAACAAGGCTCCGACATCTTGTGCGTAGGGCCCATCGATCAATCGACTACTTAGCCACGTTTGTAGCCGTGCACCCTTTGGACTCTCAATGGCTCGATCGTATGAATCGAAAACTAGCTGAGCCGAGCCGTGATTTTCAATGGCTGTTATCAGCGAAAACTCGAGCTGGTCCCGCTGGTCAGTTTGGCTCAGCTTCGAGAATTCATTTCCGTCAACTATGACTGCTGAGTCGCCAAGCTCGACCCCGAGGAGATTCACGAGATGAGATTTCCCGATCCTCGGTGCAAGTCGCAGCAAAAACCTCTTCCCTCCAACCAGTTCATAAGCTGTGTCGTTGATCCACTGCTGAACAGAATTGGGCATCACAGACCTATCGTTCCAGGGAATCGATTGCTTCTGCTATTCGCGCCGTATGGTCGGGATAACACAAGCCATACGCAATCGCGTGCGCCATTGCATTTGGACTTTCAGCGAGGAGGGTTGTGGCCAAGCCGCGTTCCTCTATGTCATGAGAGAAGTACAGCCGTAGTAGAGCCGCTTCGTCCGGGAACCATTCGGTGAACGAAGCTAGAACATCGGATGCTTGGTCTTGCGGGCCGCCATAGGCTCGCGAATTCATCGCCTCTTCTAGGTGTGTGGGTCATTAGTCGCGGGGCAGTGATTCTTAAATCGCCGCAG
>NZ_JAJLOZ010000140.1:0-1977 GCF_025548615.1 Arthrobacter sp. A2-55
ACCTCCCTTTCGGGGTCTTCCGGCCGGGGTGGTTTATGTGGTGATCCGGTAAATAGGTTGCGGACTTTGCTGTGGGGCAAAACCCAATCAGAGTTGCGCCCCGGGTGCACCGGGGGCAGAACCCGGCTTGAGTTTTGCCCCAGCGGAAGTGCGGCTGAGCGCAAGCGGTAGATCGCTGAGCGCAAGCGGGCGGCCCGGACACCCCGGAGGGCGCCCCCGCTCAGAAGGTGATAGAGCGTCCGCACAAAGACAGCAGAAAGTGATGGAGCGTCCGGGGGGAGCACACCCGGACTGTCCGGGCCGGGCCTCCATCACGCCATGGCTAGTATTTTCACCATGAACACCCCACTGGAAATGAATCTCTTCTTCCCTATCGACGAAGACGGCTTTATTGCCTTGGTCTGCCCCGACAGCTACAGCAGCTTCGTGGCCGACAACTGGACCTTGACACAAGTTTCGGACCACTTCGTCGAGCAGATGAACTTGGGCAATGCCTTCATTGCCTGCCCGGGTGATGAGGCGGCCGATGAGGTGTTTGCCCTTGTTCGCCGGCGGGACGGTGGCCGGGTCATCCGTGAGGCGTCAGGAACTGTCCGGGTTGGCGATGCGGGCCTGTGGTTGACCAGCTACCTCCAGCTCTCCACGGCGGCACAATTTAAGGACCAACTGGCAGCCGACCCCAGAAACAGCCTGCGCATGCCCTGCGCGCCCGGCCTGTTCCGGGTCACCGTGCGGGAACTCGCCGGCGTCGAGCCGCCCTTTGAGCTGGAGATTCGGCCGGATGACACTTCTGGGACCGTGCACCACGATGCCGTCCCCTGGTTTGACCTCTGAGTTTCAGGGGCGGCATCAGATTGAAGCACCTGGACGCATGAGCGGCTGATTCGAGACGGCACGCAGTTGCGCCAGGTGAACACTTCCCCACAAAACGCTGCTCCCAGCGGCGAATACTCAAGCTTTGACCGGGCCCGTTCCACGGCGTCGCCAGGTATTTTCAAGTGGCCGAAAGCCAGGCGGTGCTCGCCGGCAAAAACGTCCCTGACCGGATACCAGCCGGCGGCCTCAGCGTCGCCGTCGTCCGCCAAGACGGACTCGTGGCCAGCCCCGCGAAGTACCTCAGCGGCCGGGGCCCGCTGGCTGGCCGTGCCATCCGGCGCCCAGGGCTGCCAGGAACTGACAATGGTTTCGGCCCGGCCCGACGACGGCCAGGAGCTCTGCGCCCTCAATGAAATCTTCGTCGGGCATACATCGCACCAATCCGCCCGCCATGAACTGACGACGCCGGACGGGCGGCTTGAGAGCCAATCGTCCTCCGGGCTGGTTGTCGCCACCGGGACGGGCGCCACCAGCTGGTGTGCGTCGATTGCTCTGGAGCGCGGAGGGCGGGCGCTTCCTGCACCCTCCGATCCGCGGCTGGCCTGGTTCGTCCGCGAGGCCTGGCCGTCGCCTGCTACTGGAGTTTCACTGACCGAAGGCTTGCTGGATTCCGGGCAAGCGCTGCGGATCAGGGTCGCTTCGGACCAGCTCGTCATCTTTGGCGACGGCATGGAGGACGACCGGATCACGGCGTCGTGGGGCCAGGAAATCACGGTTCAGCTCGGCAGCCGGCCGTTGCGCCTGGTTCAATGAAGTTTCGGTGCCCACATCCTTCAAGGGATGATGGGGCCATGAGCATCGCCAGAACCGTTATCTTGTTCGCCCTTGCCGCAGTGGCTGAAATCGGCGGCGCCTGGCTGGTCTGGCAGGCTGTGCGCGAGGGCAAGGCATGGTGGTGGGCCGGGCTGGGCGTGGTGGCCCTGGGCGCATACGGTTTCATTGCAGCGATGCAGGCCGACGCCAACTTTGGCAGGGTTCTCGCTGCGTACGGCGGGGTCTTCATTGCCGGTTCACTGATCTGGGGCATGATCGTCGACAAATTCACGCCCGACCGCTGGGACGTCATCGGGGCGCTGGTGGCGCTGGCCGGCGTCAGCATCA
>NZ_JAJLOZ010000141.1:0-1703 GCF_025548615.1 Arthrobacter sp. A2-55
CTAGGTGCGTGGGTCGGTAGCGGTTTGAGGGGCGGGGTGGTGTCGTGACGGATTTCTTCACCCCGGGCCGGGCCTCCACCGGTTTGGGGTTCGTGGTGCCGGGGATGTCATTTCGGTCGCCTTCGGCTGGCCCGGGCGATACCTGACTGCCCCTGCAGGGGGTGTGGTGGCTGCTTTTTCTGGTTCCTTTCCCTCTCAGATTGCCTGGCTGGTCCGGTAGGTGTGGAGTTTGAGCAGGTTGTGGCAGCCGGCGAGCAGTTCCCACTCCCGTGCCGCTTTTTCCATCCCGCGCAGCAGCAGGTGCTTGCCCTGACGGGTGTGGATCTGTCCGAAGACCGGTTCCACGATGGCCTTGCGCCGGCCGTAAATCCTCTTGCCCTTCTTCGTCTTCAGTCTCCGGGCCATGCGCCCGGTCAAGGTGGCGTTTGCCGGGATCCGGCCCCTGGGCGATTCCGGAACCGGTGTGGCGTGCTTCATGCGCCGGGTGGAGATGAAGAACTCCGTCGCATGCTCCGCTTCCACGTCTTTGACGTGTTCGAGGTTGGCTGCCGAGCAGTACCCGGCATCGGCACTCCAGTTCTTGGGCATGGCCCCGGCCGTGTCCATGGTGCGCTGGATCATCGGTGCCAGTTGCTGGATGTCGACGGCAACATTGTTCAACAAGGTGGCGACGATGACCTGGTGATCGGCATCCACCACGGCCTGGCCGGTGTAGCAATAATGGTAGGAACCATCCGCGGTCTTCATGATCCGCGCGTCCGGGTCCGTGAAGTTCCGCTGCGCCGTGGGCTTGGGCTCCGCCTCCGCGGCAGCTTTGTTCCCGGCAGCGGTGATGTCATCGTCGTCATCGCCGCGTTTGCGGGCCTTCTCCTCAGCCAGCTGGCGGGCCTTGGCCGCGGCCTCCTTCTCCAGGCTGGCCCGGGCGGTCGCCATCGCCGCAGCCCGCCGTTCCCGGTTCGCCAGCTCCGCCGGGAGCTCGTCCCCGCGCTTGCCGGGACCAAAGCGGGCGTCCTCGTCCGCGTCGACGGTCTTCGCCTCCTCCATCAGGGCACTGATTTCCTCCGCCAACACTTTCTGCTTAGCCGTCAGCCGGGCGTAGGACATGGCCTTGTGCCGGGACGCGTTCGCCCGCACCTTCGTCCCGTCCAGGGCAACCCTGCCCAGGGACACCATGCCCGCGGCCTGACACAACTCCAACGCCTGAAGGAACACGTTGGCCAGGGCGGCCAGGTGACGTTCGCGAAAGCGGGCGATCGAGCGGAAGTCCGGTCCCTGCTGGGCTGCCAGCCACCGAAACGCGACCACATCCGTACACGCCCGCTCCACCTCCCGCGAGGAACGCACCCCGACGCAGTACCCGTAGAACACGATCCGCAACATCAAGCGCGGATCATACGGCGGCTGGCCCTTGGCCTTCGCATAGGACTTATAGAACCGGGTCAAGTCCAGCTCATGGTCCACCAGCTCGGCAATGAAACGGGCCAGATGGCCCTCCGGCAGCCACTCATCCAGCGACGGCGGGACCAGCATCACCGCATCAGGCTCAAACGCCCTGAACCGTTTGTTCACGCCGCCGTTGGCATCCACCCGGCCATCATCAACGACCCCCATACGCGGGGCCGCTGATTCATCAAAAAGGCCGTCCTGGGCACCAATATCCATACCCCAATTCTCCCAGCCACCCACCAAAATCCGGGTTAATC
>NZ_JAJLOZ010000142.1:0-1635 GCF_025548615.1 Arthrobacter sp. A2-55
CCAATGCCGTGAAGTTAAGGTCGGGTTGATTCTGTCAACCCGACCGTGGTGTTGATGATTTCTATGGTGAGCCGGGCTGGTTGGGTTGGTCCGTGGGGTTTGGTGGCGCGGGCTTGGTATTTCGAGATGGCTCGTTTGACGGTCCGTGGGCCGGTACGCAGCCTGCGTGGGGGCAGCAGGTTGGCCAGGAGGTGGTCTCCGATCCGTCCCGCCAGCGCCTGCCAGCCGGGTCCGGGGCGGGTGCTGGTTGCCGGTCCGAGGACGATCATGTCTCTGGCCAGGGTCAGGGCGATGGTGAAACTGGCCCGGTCCGGGTCCAGTCCGGGGATGGCGTTGGTGGCTTCAGTCATGGCGCAGCGCAGCAGTTGCTCGGCGATCAACAGGGCATAGATTTCCTGCTCAACCAGGGCTACGGTGCGTGAACGCAGCACCCTGCCGCCACCCATGGTGGATTTGATCTCACGGAAGGTCGTCTCGATTTCCCAACGCTCGTGATACAAGCCCATTAGCTCCCCGGCGGTGCCCTGGGCCGGGTCGCTCAGCGTGGTGATCAGCCGGTACGTCTCGGTGCGGTCCCCGTCGGAGGTGTGCAAGGTGATGGCTGCAGTGATGACCCTGACTTTCCGGCCGGCCAGCACCGAGAGGTACGACCCGTCTTTCAGTGATTGGTGGATGGGGAGGTGGCGGGCGTTCTTCACCCGCACCAGGTAGTGCGCCCCGGTCTCGCTGATCCGGTGCAGCAGGGCCGCGGCGGCGAAGTTCCTATCGGCCAGGATGATCATTCCCGGTCCCATGCTTGGCAGCAGGGCCGGGGTCTGGGTTGTTTCCCCGATGCTGGTGGGCCCGAACACGGCATCAATGATGCTGCGGGTGCCGCAGGCGATCAAGGCCACCACCCGGGCTTGGGGGTAGCCGGTGCCGCCGTGGTAGCCAGCTTGCTTGGTGTACCTGGCAAGGATCGGCGCGGTGTCGGGCAGGGACAAGATCGTGCCGTCGATCGCGCAGATCAGCAAGGCACCGAACCAGTCTCCGGCACCGGAGACGGTCGGGGCGGCTCCACGCAGTATTTCGAAGATCCACCGCAGCGGCCCGACCCCGATCCGCCGGCGTGCCTGGGCCAAAGCGCTGGCGCTCACAGTGCCCAACACCCCGGCACCGAGGCAGAGTTTGGCGAACACAGATTTGTACCCCAGTTCGGGGAACAAGGCCAGTGCCACCACGAAATAAACGATCACCCGTGACGGCAGGGCCCGGATGCGGCGTTCACGCGTTTTGGTTGCTTCAAGGGCCGCATCGACCAACTCAGCCGGCAGGTGCACGCTCAACTCGCCCAGATGCGCCGGCCCCCACACTTTCCCTGAAACCAGCGGGAAATGTGCTGTGACAGCGTCACTATCCGTCGTGGATTGGTCATGACTCGTGTGGGAATGAGACGATGGCATGCAGGAACTCCTGTGCAACATGTGGGCTTGAACATTCACATGTTTAACAGGGGTTCCGTCTCTTTAAAAGGGCCGTCTCACATCTTAAGACGACCAAGCCCGGCAGACCCCTCGCCACCAAACAGCTCAGGGTTTTCACTGCCCGACGCCCCTGGGTTGACGCCAGCAACGAACCCTTAACTTCACGGCATTG
>NZ_JAJLOZ010000143.1:0-1519 GCF_025548615.1 Arthrobacter sp. A2-55
GTGCCGCCGCTGGGTTCCCCGGCGAGCTGGGCGGCCCGGGCCCAGGCGTCCACGCTCTGGTACACGGACAGTGCCGGCACGGCGGGCAGGACCATGATGAGTTCGGCCATCGCGTCGGGCAGGGGCCGCAGGAACACGCCCCGGCCCTTCCGGGCCCGTTCGTGCCGGACGGTGAGGGACTCGGGATTGTGCTTCTCGGCCAGCATCCGCACCCGCCGGGTCAGGATGCTCGGCGGGGTCCGGGAGGCGTTCTTCAAAAACAGGGGCTCGATCAGGGGCAGGACCGTGTCCGGGACGTTGAGCAGGCCGCGGTGGATGGCCTGGATGCGGACCAGGTCCAGCAAGCCCGCCCGGAACAGCGCGTACGTCCCGGGCAGGTGCCCCAGCAGCCGTTCCGCGTCGTGCAGGCGCTGTTCCGCAGCGCCCTGCGGGATCGCGGCAACGGCCATGACTTCCCCGGCCGCCCACATAGACCTCCCCGGACCCCCATCAGCTTCGCCGGCGCAGGCCTCATCCGCGACGGGCGGGCGCCGGGAGGCGAACACGGCCAGGGCCCGCGCCTCCACCGCCTGGGCGAAGGATGCCAGCCGTGTCGCGGCATGGACCATGTCCAACACGTCATTGTCTCCCACGGACTCCGGATCCAGCCCCGCCAACGCCTCCGCGACCACCACCGGCGACCACCCCGCCTCCGCCGCCAACAACCCCGCCACGACACCCGGCACGGAACCGGCTTCCGGGACCGGCAGGGAACCGGGCACACCGCCCGTCCCGGGGGTGGTGTCGCCGCCGGGCTGCGCATTCGTCCCAGTGCCGGGCTGGCGGGTGCTGCGCCGGTGTTCGAGCCAGTCCGAGGACACCCGCTCCTCCAACACCCCGAAATCATTGCGCCGCCGCGGACGCGGCGCCAACACCAGATCCGGCACAGAATCCCGCACCGCCGCCAACCACCACGCACGAACATCGGCCACCTCCCCGCCGGCCCCTTCCAAAACAGAGGCGGGCGCAGTTTCGGGCTCGGGGTCCTCGGCGGGGACAATGGCAGTGTCGGGGACAGTGGCGGTGTCAGGTACGGGGGTGGAGACGCCGGTGCCGCCACCGGCGGGGCTGGCGGCTTCCGCCCCACCACCGGCCGGGACAGGGGCGCCGCCATGGAAGGAGATGTTCGGATTGGTCGCGAGGGCGGCAAGCTCGGCCGCGGTCGCCTCCCGGACCCGGCGCGAACCCCCGGAACCCCCACCGACGGGAGCGCCGCCCCCGGAAGCGCCGTAGTCCCGGCCGTCGTCCAGCGGCCAGTCGGCAAAATCGGGGGCGGCGGCGATCAGCCGGTCAATGTCCGCGTCCGTGGGCCAGCGCCCGTCCGGATCTTCCCACGGGCCGGGCCCACCGGCCCGTGGCCGCATGCCGGGGTCCTCCGCCGGCCAGGTGCCGGGGCGGGGATCCAGATTCGACGGACCGGAAGGGCTGGAATCCCCTTCATCACCGGGCCGATCTGCAACAGCCATGCCCCCATTCTACC
>NZ_JAJLOZ010000144.1:0-1379 GCF_025548615.1 Arthrobacter sp. A2-55
TGGATGGGTGACCCCGGAGGGTCCCGAACGGTTGACTGACCATATTTCCCTTGGTGTGTTGACGCGGGTGTACCCTGCGGATGTGGTCGACGCGGTGATCGAGCGGACGGGGGCGTTGGAGCAGCGGAACCGGTTGCTGCCGTCCCGGCTGATGGTCTATTACGTCATGGCGTTGGCGTTGTTCTCCAACGGCTCCTACGAGGAAGCCATGCGGTCCCTGCTGGCCGGGATGGAATGGTTGACGGGCCGCTACCGTGAGTGGGTGATGCCGACGAAAGCGGCGATCTACAAGGCCCGGACCCGGCTGGGTTCCGCGGTGATGGTGGAGTTGTTCGCCCAAGTCGCCAAGCCCTTCGCGGATCCTGGAGGGCCCGGGTTCTACAAGGGCTGGCGGCTGGTCTCCGTGGACGGGACCACCCTGGATCTGGCCGACACCCCCGCGAACGAGAAGGCATACGGGCGGCCGGGGACGAAGACGGATTTCAAGTCCGCGTTCCCGCAGGCGCGGGTGCTGGGATTGGTCGAATGCGGGACACATGCGGTGATTTCCGCTGTGGTCGCCGGTTGCACCACCTCCGAGCACGACCTGTACCCGGCCGTGTTGGCGGACCTGGCCACGGACATGCTGGCCATGGCCGACCGCGGGTTCTTCTCCTACACGGCATGGAAGGACAGCGCCGCCACCGGGGCGGCACTGCTGTGGCGGATGAAAGCCAATGCGGTCCTGCCCGTCCATGAAGACTACGGTGACGGGTCCTACCTCTCGGCCGTGTATCCCTCCAGCAAGGACCGGGCCAAGGACACCCACGGCATCCCGGTCCGCGTCATCGAATACAACGTCACCACCGAGAGCAAGGCCACCTCAGGGAACGAGACCACTGACGCGCCGCAGACCAGCATGTTTCGGCTCATCACCACCATCCTGGATCCAGCAGCTGCTTCCAGCGAGGACCTGGCCGGCCTGTATGCCAGGCGCTGGGAAATTGAATCCAGTTTCGATGAACTCAAAACACACCAGCGCGGACCCAACGTCGTGCTCCGTTCCAAAACCCCTGACGGGGTGCTCCAGGAAATCTATGGCTGCCTCTGCGCGCACTATGCGATCCGGTCCCTCATCGGAACCGTCGCGGCCGAGTTCGACGAAGACCCACTGAGCTTTTCCTTCACACGGACCATCCGGGCCGCGCGGCGATCCATCGCCGCGCGCCCGGCTTTTTCCCCCTCACAAGCTAGCTGAAGCCTTCGTCATCTTCTGCCGGGAGATCCTCCACGAACTCCTGCCCCCACGCCGACAACGCATCGTCCCACGCGTCGTCAAACGCAAAATGTCCAACTGGCCGCTCAAGAAAACACACAAAATCACAAAGTAAACGGCATTG
>NZ_JAJLOZ010000145.1:0-1338 GCF_025548615.1 Arthrobacter sp. A2-55
TGGGGTTCCCCGCAAGTAGTGGACACGTGATCTATCTCACGCTGCTTGCGTGAGTGCTTCTTCATTGTTGTTTTCCTGCTGCCGGGCCTGTTCGAACTCGACGGGCGGGACCATGCCCAGTGCCGTGTGCAGCCCCGTGTGCAGCCGGCGCCGGTTGTACACGACCTCGATCCAGCGAGCGACCTCACGCCTGGCCTCGGCCCGCGTGTGCCAGACCCGGCGGTCGTAGAACTCAGCCTTGAGGGTCGACCAGAACGACTCGCTCATCGCGTTGTCCCAGCACACCCCGGTCCGCCCCATGGACTGGCGCACGTGCAGCTCGACGGCGACCTGGTGCATCTGCGCCGAGGTGAATTGACAGCCACGATCCGCATGCAGCACAACGTCCGTCGGCAGCATCTGGCGCAGCGTGTGCGCCATCCGCAAGGCCCGCTCCACCAGGTCCGTCGTCTGCCGCTCATCCATCGCCCAACCCAGCACCCGGCGCGAATGCCCGTCCCTGATCGCGCACAGGTACACGAACCCTTCACGCGTGTGCAGGTAGGTGATGTCCGTAATCCACACGGCATTGATCCGGCCCTGATCCCACTTGCGATTCACCAAGTCTGGAATGTGATGGGTCGCCACCCCCGGAATCGTCGTGACCGGCCGGAACCGGCGCGGACTGACCCCTTCCAGGCCCTGCCGCCGCATCGAGGCAGCCACCGTCTTCTCATTCACCCCAGTACCTTCACGCCCCAGTTGTGCCGTAACCCGCGGAGCCCCATACACCTCATCGGACTCCATATGGACCCTGCGCACCTTGGCATCAAGCTCCCGCCGGGCCCGGGCCTGCCGGCCAGGGCCCTCGGCCCGGCGTTTCCGCCACGCATAGAACCCCGAGGTCGAGACCCCCAGCAACCGGCTCGTCCGAGCAATCGCATAGTCAGCCTTCTCCGCTTCCATCAATTCGAACCGTTCTGATTCCGTGGCTTCGACGCGAAGAAGGCTGCCGCTTTTCCCAAAAATTCGTTGTCCTTTTTCAGGTCAAAGTTTTCCCGCCGCAACCGCTTGAGCTCGACCCGCTCGTCCTCGCCCAACGCACCCGTCGGTTCCCCCGTGCCCCGGCGGGTCTTCTCCAACTTCACCCACCGACCCAACGTCTGCTCGCCAAGCCCGATCTCCCCGGCCACCACGGCGACCGACCTGCCCGTATCTATCACCAGCCCGGCGGCCTCCCGCTTGTACTCCTCCGTATACGACCGGCGCTGCTTCTTCTGCTCGCTCATCACTGAACATCCTCCCAGCAGGACTCAAAATCCCGCCAACTCGGGTGTCCACATTCTTAGGCTAGCCCCA
>NZ_JAJLOZ010000146.1:0-1297 GCF_025548615.1 Arthrobacter sp. A2-55
CAGGGCGTCTGCAAAGTCTTTTTTGAGGGTGAATCGTCTTAATATGTGAGACGACGGGGCTGTGGCTGTTAATGAGCGAGAACTCCCATTAAGCATGTGATTGTTCAGTCCCACATGTTGCCAGGAGTTCTCGCATGCCATCGTCTCACCTTGCCTCGTTCATTGACGAATTCGCCTTGACGGGGCCGGTGGAGATTGACCCGGGCAAGGTCCTTGCCGCCCTGGCGGAACTGCCGGATCCCCGCAAGAAACGCGGCGTCCGGCATCGTTTCGCGCACCTGTTGGTCATCATGGTCTGCTCGGTGGTGGCCGGGGCGACATCGTTGGTGGAGATGGCCGAATGGGCCGCCGATACGGCCCGGGACCAACTCGCGGCGCTCGGTATTGGGGCCCCGCACGCGACAACGCTGGCCAGAGTGCTCCAGCGCCTGGACGCCGACACCCTGGACCGATTGGCCGGGTCGTGGGCACAAGGAATGACAGTGGTGACGGCGATAGCCATTGACGGGAAGGAAGTCCGAGGTGCCAAGAACGGCGGCGGCACACGGGTCCACCTGCTGGCCGGTGTTGACCACGCCACCGGGGCCGTGTTGGTTCAGGAGAACGTGTCCGAGAAACACAACGAGATCACCTATTTCAAACCCTTGTTGGAAGGCATCAAGGACATCGGTGGCATCATCGTCACCGCCGATGCCCTGCACACCCAGCGCGAGCATGCCGACTACCTGCACTCCCGGTCGGCCCACTATGTGCTCACCGTCAAAGCCAACCAGCCCAGGCTCCATGACCAATTGCGTGCCCTGCCATGGAAACAGGTCCGCGCCGGGAACAAGACCCGCGAGAGCGCCAACGGCCGTGAGATCCAACGGACCATCAAATGCGTTGGCATCGCTGCCGGGATCAAGTTTCCGCACGCCGCCCAGGCAGCCCAGATCACCCGAAAATCCAGGCCCATCGGAACCCGGAAATGGTCAACCGAGACGGTCTACATTGTTACATCGTTGACGCCGGCACAAGGAAAACCGGAACTCATAGCGTCCTTGATCCGAGGCCATTGGGGAATTGAAAACGGCCTCCACTGGCGCCGGGACGTGACGTGGCGCGAGGACGGAAGTCAGGTGCGACGTGGAAACGCGCCACGGGTCATGGCATCCCTGAGGAACATCGCCATCTCAATCCTGCGTCTGGAAGGCGAACCCAACCTCGCCAAAGCCACCCGCGGCGCCCGCAACTACCCACACCGCGCACTCAAACTCGCCGGCCTCATTATCGGCTAAACGACTTTGCAGACGCCCTG
>NZ_JAJLOZ010000147.1:0-1284 GCF_025548615.1 Arthrobacter sp. A2-55
GGTTTGGCCGGCGGGGTTTTCTTGGCCAGGGAGAGCTTTTCCAGCTCGCCGGTCAGGCGGAGGATCTCGCGTTGGAGGTGCGCCGGCTTGATCCGTTTGAAGGCGGCATTCATGGTGATGATCGGGCGCTTGCGGACCCTGGGGTCCTTGATGGCGCGTTGGTGCGGGGTCGCCGGGGTGTCGTAGTGCTTGATGACTTTTGCCCCGTAGCGCTGCTTGGAGACCAGTTTTTGCTGGGGCAGCAGGTAGTTCGTGAAGAGCCGGTCCAATTCCCAGATCTCGTTGAGTACGGCCAGCTCCGCCGCGGTGTCGTAGCGCAGATAGCCGACGAGTTCACGGACCCGTGCCCAGTTCTTTTGCTCCACATGTGCGCCGTCATTTTTGTTGTAGGGCCGGGACCTCGTGAACGTGATCTTGTGCTCGAGGCAGTAGTCGTAGAGGTGGTTGTTGATGAACTCGCTGCCGTTGTCGCTATCGATCCCGATGATCGGGAATGGAAAGACCCCCATCACGTACTGCAGGGCCTCGAACACCCACTTCTCGGCCTTGTTCCGCACCGAGCGGTTGACGGTCCAGCCCGTGGAAATGTCCGTCACCGTCAGGGTGAAGCAGTATTCCCCGGAGGCGTTCCCGCCGTCGTGGGCGACCAGGTCGATCTCGACAAACCCCGGCACGGCGTCGTCCCATTCGGCCCAGGTCCGCATGGGAATCTGCGACTTCAACAAGGATCCGGGCTTGGTGTGGGTGCGCCCGTGCGGGAGCATCGTGGAGCGGGCGCCCTTGAGCTTGCGGTCGATCGTGGACGCGCTCATCCGCACCAGCAAGGCGGCCTGCGCATCCGTGACCACCAGCTCCTTCTCGCGGCGCAGCAGCGGCACCAGGGTCGGCATCATCGGGGCCAGCAGCTTTCCTGCCGGGGCCCGCAGCACCGACCAGCACAACACCAGCGCAGGCACGAGGTCGGGCCCGTACAGCGGGCGCCTGCCAGTCCGCGGTCGTAGTGGTGGAGGATTCAACGCGTGTCGCAACGCCGCCCTCGCGTAGTCCCGGTGCCAGCCCGTTAACTCGACCAACTCGTCCAGGATCCGGGTCTTCACGGCCCGCGGAGACCTCTTGTAGGTCAAGGCCCGCTTCTTCACCACTGCCTGTCGTTGCGCCATCGTCAGCTCCATGGAAACAGGCGTATCCGACACCGCAAACCCGGATTTCAAGCCACGCCGACGCGGAGGAAATCAAATGAGGCAACGTATACGGCTACGCGGAGGTTTTCTATGAGTCAACGCG
>NZ_JAJLOZ010000148.1:0-1237 GCF_025548615.1 Arthrobacter sp. A2-55
GCGTCCAGCTCCGCCACGGTGAGGCGGCGCTGCGGCGAGTCAACCTCCACAGCCGGGGACCCGGCGTCGTTCTTCACAGAGGTTAGCCAGGACTCCGGCAGGCCGTGCGGCACCACAATGGAGGCCGAGCCGGCCAGCAGTTCGGCCAGCTTGGCGGGGGCCTCGGCCTCCTGGATGACGTACACGTTCGCCTTGTAGTCCACCAGCCGGTCCACGAGCTGTTCCAGGCGCTGCTGCGCGGTCTTGTTGGTGGTGCGGCGGTAGCCGCGGGGCACCTCGGGGGTGGCCGGGGCGTCCCGCAGGGCCGAGGCGATCCGGTTCATGATGTCTTCGCGGGCGCTCATGCCTGCCCTCCTTCGCTGCTGTTGTTTCCAGGCACGACGCCGGTGCTTGGCTCATGCTCTTTGGCCCACCATTGGCGGAACGACTGCTCCGGCGGGGCCGGGATGTCCCTGCTTTGCGTCCAGCCTCCGGCGAGGCCGGGGAGTTTTTTGATGACCTTGTCGCGGCCCGCGGCGAGCTTGCCCAGGGGCAGCCCCTTTTCCAGCAGATTCAGGTGGCTGCCGCTGGAGAATGCCCATTCGGCGCCCTTCATCATGAGGTCCATTTGGGAGGGGACCCTGGCCTTGGCGCGCCTGGAATCAACGTCGTCCCCGCGCAGGTGGACCAGGATTTCGGGGATGTTGATCTTGACGGGGCACACGTCATAGCACGCACCGCACAGGGAGGAAGCGTACGGCAGGGAGCCGTTTTCCTCGCTCGTGATGCCCGTCATGAGCGGGGAGAGGATGGCGCCGATGGGGCCCGGGTACGTGGAGCCGTAGGCGTGGCCGCCGGTGCGTTCATAGACGGGGCAGACGTTCATGCAGGCGGAGCAGCGGATGCAGTTCAGCGCCGTGCGGCCGTATTCGTCCGCGAGGGCGGCGGTGCGGCCGTTGTCCAGGAGGACCAGGTGCACGTTTTGGGGCCCGTCGCCCGGGGTGACGCCGGTCCACAGGGAGGTGTAGGGGTTCATGCGTTCCCCCGTGGAGGAGCGCGGGAGCAGCTGCATGAACACTTCCAGGTCCGCCCACCTTGGGAGCAGCTTTTCAATGCCCATGACGGTGATGAGGGTTTCCGGCAGGGTCAGGCACATGCGCCCGTTGCCCTCGGATTCCACCACGGCCAGGGTGCCGGTGTCGGCCAGGCCGAAGTTGGCGCCGGAGACGGCCACCTTGGCGGAGAGGAACTTCCGGCG